>JBJEBP010000301.1:0-17369 GCA_051870135.1 Candidatus Cryptobacteroides sp.
AGGCGGTGTTCAGGGTATATCAGATGGACTACCCCGACTATGAGTTCCACGACACTCTTGCTGTGTCCCGGCAGCACTTCGGTTGCCGGCTCCCCAACCATCAGCTCCAGACCGTCGCGGCAGCCTGCGGGTATGACCTCGTTAATCACCACCATGCCCTTGCGGATGCAGAGGCCTGTGCGGCGATAGCGATGCAGTTGCTGTAGCCAAATCGAATGAACCATTATGAACCAGCCCTAGTCAGATGATGGCCCGGGCTGGTCTTCTTATATGGTAGGTACTGTGACAAATGTCGTCGGAGAATTTAGCGCATGAAACATTAAATACTACCATTTAAGAAGCCTGAGCAACGTTATTAATCATAAAATCTCGCCAAATAGCGTCAAATGTATACATCACGGGAACAAGGTATACATTTTTTAGTTACATTTGTGATATAAAGCAATTTAGTTTTCATGCCTGCATACGAAGAGACTTTTTCCGAAGGACAAAGGATATGTGTCCGAGGTGAAGATTTTATGATTACAGGTGTCAAACCATCTGACAATGGGCGGCATCTGATATATACAAAAGGACTTTCTGAACTGGTGAAAGACCAGCAGTTCATTTTTGATACCGGCATCGACAGGGATATTGTTCTTGTCGACCCTAAAAAGATGCACTTCATTCAGGATACATACAATGGGTACATGCTGTCCAAGCTATACATCGAGAATGCAATGAGATGCAACCCGTTGACATCAGGGAAACTTTCCATTTGTACAAAAGCAGCGTTCAACAAAGCTGACTACCAGTTGACTCCAACTTGGAAAGCTATGCAGCTGCCGCGCCCTCGTTTTCTCATAGCAGATGGAGTGGGTTTGGGAAAGACCATCGAGGTGGGTATATTCCTGACCGAGATGATCAAGCGAAGCAAGGGGAAGAGGATTCTCATAGTGGCGCTTAAATCCATCCTTGCCCAGTTCCAGGAAGAGATGTGGAACCGTTTTGCCATTCCGTTCGTGCGTCTGGACAGTTATGGTGTGGATAAGATAAAAACCAAGATTCCTGCGAACAAGAATCCTTTCGACTACTACGACAAGACTATCATATCCATCGACACCCTCAAGAATGACTCGAAGTTCCGTCACTACCTCGAAAAGACCCGATGGGACATCGTGGTGATCGACGAGTGTCATATAGTAGCAAATGCTGACAGCCAGAGGGGTGAACTTGCCAGCCTTCTTGCTCAGAGATGCGAAAGCCTTATCCTCACCTCTGCCACCCCTCACAACGGTCGTCAGGAGAACTTCGCCAATCTGATAAGGATGATTGAGCCGACTGCTATCCCTAGAGACGGAGCGTATGACAGGGAACACGTAAAAGACTACTACGTACGAAGGTTCAAGAACGACATCCAGGATGAGCAGGTAAGGAAGAACTTTCAGGACAGGCAGATTATCCCGGACTATGTCAAGCTGAATCCTCTTGAAGAGGAATATATGTCCATCCAGCAGGGATACAAGGCACAAAAGAAGAAGGAGCAGGGCTCCGACGGACCAGATGTCCTCTATTCGATAGGTCTGTTCAAGTCATTCCTCTCCTCCCCGGAAGCGGCGCTGGAGACCCTTGACAAGAGGATGAAGTCTATTGAGGAAAGCGGGAACGTCCCGGATTCAGAGATGGGACGTATGCATGATATCCTTCAGGAGATAATCACTACTGGACAGAACAGCAAATATCTCAAGTTGTATGACACGCTACGGGAACTGAAATGGGCCGGCCGTCCTTCAGACGAGAGGTATGTCATCTTCTCTGAGAGGATAGCGACCATCCAGATGCTCCGGGACAGGATAATGAGAGACTTCAAGATAAAGAACGAGAATGCAATCTGCGCATTCACCGGAAACATGTCCGATGTGGAGCAGGAGGCAATGATTGAGGACTTCTCAAAGGAGGACAGCGAAATCAGGCTGCTCATCTGCTCAGATGCAGGTTCCCAGGGTGTGAACCTGCACTACTTCTGCAACAGGATGTTCAACTACGACATCCCTTGGTCCCTCATCACCCTTGAGCAGCGCAACGGACGTATTGACAGATATGGACAGAAGAAGACGCCGTACATCCATTATCTCATCGAAGAGTCCGATACCAAGGAACTCAAAACGGACCTCAGGATCCTTGAGGTTCTTATGGACAAGGAGATTGAGGTGAACAAGACTCTCGGAGATACGGGGTCAATCACAGAGCTCCTGACTCCTGAGAAGGAAGAGAGGGCCATCGCCAAAGCTATTGCCAATGACGAAGAGGACCTGTTGGGTGGCTTTGACATATTCGGTAACCCTGCTGAGGGCACAGCGGTCATTGAGAAGACCGCAGCTGTGGAGGAGACGTGCATGACCGAGGAGACGGAGTCCATATTCGGTGACGATTTCTCTTTCTACGCAGAGATGATGAGCCTGCTGGAGTCGAAGCACTATGTCACACGTGATGACTATACGATTGAGAGGGCGAACAATTATATGACACTCCGTAACAACAAGTCCCTGGACAGCGTACTCTTCGATGTCCCTGATGAGGCAAAACCTAGTGTAAACGGAGACTTCAAGCTCACCACCAATAAGGACAAGGTGATGGAGTCCATCGACCGCTCTCGCAAGAAGGATTCCGGTAGGGACCGTAAATGGGCGGAGTTCCAGATGCTCTATGACCTCCATCCTGCCATCCACTATTATCAGTCCTGCCTCGACTCATGTCTGGACAAGGACCAGGCTCTTGCCGCCCGTCTCACCCGGTTGCCGGAAGGCACCGCATGGTACGCCTTCCATGGGTCTGTGTCAAACGGGCTGGGACAGCAGATAATAAGTGAGTTCTTCGTCGTACCGATGTTCTCGGACGGAAGACTTGGAGGCAATCCCATCCCTATGAAGGAATTCGCAGCGAAGTACCTTAAAGGTACCATCGCGACTTCTGCAATGAATGAGGATGATATAAGGATTCTGGAGGAGCTCCTCGGACCGGCAGTGGACTGCGCCGTGGACAACTACATGGCGAAAGAACAGGCAACCAAGGAGTTTGAAATGCTCACACGCAAGGAGAAGAACCTCAGGAAGATCGAGGAGTGGAAGATAGACGCGGAGCATGGGCAGCTCAGCCTGTTCCCCGAGGGAACGAAAGCATACGACAAGAAACTCAGGGAAATAGAAACCATCCACTCAGAATCAAGCAAATACATCAACGACATGAACACGCTCAAGGGAGACCCGTTTGTCCGTCCTCTTGCGGTATTCTATAATTTCTAGGTCATGTACAGGTTTATACAGAACATAGGAGATTTCTTTACTCCCGGCTATTATACCGAGGACTTCGTATCAAAGGTGATACAGCTCTCCGGATACGACAACGATGCCATCAAGGAACTGAGTTCCCGCTTTCCAAGGCTGAAGGCGGAGTACTACGATTTCAAGGCAAAGGTCAAGGACAGGAGGCTTCACAGCAAGTACATCATTAAGGAGACTCATGACTTCAACACGAAGATCATGGAGAAGCTGGGGTATGACACCTCCCCTGCCTATGCGAACTGGCTGTACATTGACGACAACTCGGTAATCCCCGCGAGGAGCATCCTCTATAACGGTTCCCAGGTCCGTCTGGTTGTCCTTGAGATGCAGGCCATGATAAAGGCCAACGAGGATGACGTTCCTGCTGGACTGTTCGAGCAGCAGTACGATGACACTGGGGATATGGTCAAGGAGCAGAAATACGTCTACTCCCAGTGGTCAGGGGTCATCAGCAAGGTAATGCCCGAAGGATGCCGGATCAATCCTTCAAAGGTCAACGACTGCGTGACCTCCATCTTCGCACTTCCTCCTGAGCAGAGGCCGCAATATGTCGTGGTATTCGCGGGCAACATGATTTTCGTCATGGAGCAGGACAAGTGGGACCACGGTGCATATCTGGCTTTCGACCTTGAGGAACTGTTCTCGGAGGCGTCCATATCTGCCAACAGGAACTACTATGCCCTCTTCTATCTCCTGGCTTCCAAAGAAGTGCTCGCGGGAGACGCTCAGATTGTCCTGATGGACAAGATTGCGGAAGAGGCGTTCAAGAACACATACGAGGTGACCAAGGATCTCAAGAACGGTGTCATAAAGGCCGTCGAGCTCCTGGCCAACGAAGCGATATACTACAAGAGGGATGTCCTGCTCGAGGAATTTGACGAAACGGACGAGTCTTTCGCCGCAGCTGTGAAGGATGACTGCCTCACAATCATATACCGGCTCCTGTTCATCTTCTATGCTGAGGCCCGTCCGGAAATAGGAATCCTTCCGATGGATGATCCTGCTTACGCCAAGGGATATTCCCTTGACATACTGAGGGATCTGGAGCAGACACCTCTGAGGAGCCAGCAGAGCCAGAACTCCTATTTCTTCCACGACTCCCTCCAGACCCTGTTCAGCCTGATAAGAGATGGACACAACTCTTCAATGTGCACGTCATATGTCTCATTCTCCGTAAAGAAGATTGACTCACCTCTTTTCAACGACAATAACCTCTCGCAGCTGAAGGGCGTCAAGTTCCGCAACAAGATATGGCAGGAGATTATCTGTTCCCTCTCCCTTTCCGAAGAGAAGAGCAAGAAATCCAGAGGGCGCATCAGCTATGCCAACCTTGGAGTCAACCAGCTGGGTAGCGTGTATGAAAGTCTGCTCGCATATAGGGGATTTTACGCTGAAGAAGACTACATCGAAGTACATAAGGTCGGTGATGAGGTGGAGACCTACCTCGTCCCTCGCAGCCGTATGTCAGACTTCAACGACAACGAGATACTGCGGGACAGGGACGGAAAGTTGGTCGTTCTCCCGAAAGGGCAGTTCGTGTACCGCCTGAACGGACGTGACAGGAAGAAGTCCGCATCATATTACACCCCGGAGGTGCTGACAAAGAGTACGGTGAAGTACACCCTGAAGGGATTCGTGGAGAAGCTCGACAGCGGCGAGATGAAGGCTGAGGACCTTCTCAAGCTCAAGATACTCGAGCCGGCCATGGGAGCAGCAGCCTTCCAGAACGAGGTCATCAATCAGGTGGCGGAGCTGTACCTCAGGTACCGCCAGAAGGAGCGCAACCAGCACATCTCTCCTCATCTTTACCGGGATGAGCTCCAGAAGGTAAAGGCTTACATAGCGACCAAGAACATATACGGAGTCGACCTCAATCCTACGGCCATAGAGCTTGGCAAGTTGTCTCTGTGGTTGAATGTGATCCACAAGGACATGGAGACGCCGTTCTTCGGTCATAGGATAGCCCTTGGCAACGCCGTCATAGGAGCCTGGTTCAAGGCCTATGACGAAGATGAGTTGTGCAGGATGAAGAACCGGAAGTACATCAACACCGAGTGGTGGACCAAAGCTCCGCATCTGCTACACTTCAGCAAGGAGTCCAAGAGACTCAAGAGGAAGCCGGGCGAAATATACCACTTCCTCGTTCCTGACAAGAACATGCTGGCAGTCCTGAACATCAAGGAGGAGAAGGCGGCTCATCCGGCGGAGGCAGCATTGATGAAGAAGAAACTTGCTGACTGGACAGCGAACATCACTAAGGAGGATATGCTGATACTCAGGAAGCTGTCTTCCAAGATAGACCAGCTCATCAAGGAATGCGTCCTTCACCAGCAGAAAGTGGACTACCTCACCCAGAACAGATATGCTATCTGGGGTCACACAGACAGGTCATACGACAACTATACCTTCGACGCATTCGATGACAAACAGTCCGTGTCAGACAGCCGTAACAAGAAGGGCAATGCTTTCTACAAGCTTCGCACGATTATGGACTATTGGTGCTCCCTTTGGTTCTGGGAATATGATGATGCATTGCTCATCCCATCAAGGATGGAGTATTGGCTTGATATTGCAAAGATTCTCGATTTTGATTTGAGCAGCGACTCCAGCGGCTACACTCCAGCTACGCTCTTCGAGGAGACCAATCTTTTCAACCAACCTGCTAAAGATGAGGAGGGAGCAGATGATTCTTCTGATTCAGAGGATACCATAGAGGAGGACATTCCTACTTACACAAGGGAAGATGCTGAAGCGGAACTGAGAAAGGTACGGACGGAGAATCAGCTGTTCTTCAACGGGTATAGGATTCCTGTGGTCCAGAGGCTCGCGGACAGGTATCACTTCTTCCACCCGATGCTGGAGTTTATAGAGGTGTTCTGGCTCAGGGATGGATTCGATATTATCTGTGGTAATCCGCCGTGGATAAAATTGGAATTTGATGAGAAGGATATAATCTCGGAGAAATATCCGGAGGTTTCCATAAGGAAAGTCTCTGCACCTAAGGTCAGGGAAATGAAAGAAAGACTTTTTGATGAAAGCCCTTCAATAAAGGCTATCTACAAGGACGAGCTCAATGAAGTAATGTGTCAAGGTGCCTTCCTGAACGCCTTTGCCAACTATCCTTTGTTGGTTGGGCAACAGACAAACCTTTACAAGTGTGTACTTGAGAACACGATGGATTTGGCTTCCCCGGATAATGGTTATATTGGTCTTTTGACTCCAGAGAGTATCTATGACGACCCGAAGGGTCAGCCATTGAGACTGGAAATGTATCGCAGATTGCGATATCATTTCCAGTATCAAAATGAACTTCGGTTATTTGCCGAAGTTCATCACCATACTGTGTATGGTGATCAACTTCTCGGGCCTCGCCGAAGTTCATCACCGTGCTTCGCTTCGCTCAGCAATTTATTCCATCCTAATACGGTTGACGCTTGTTTTGCTCATGACGGCCACGGGGTTTGTGGTGGGATTAAGGATGAAAACGGAAATTGGAATACGGCTGCACATCGGGATCGAATTGTTCATATTACTGATAAAGAGCTTCAAGTTCTTTCAAATACATTCGAGGATGGTAATACAGGTGAGTGTGCAAAACTTGTAAGTATACATGATAAACGAGTCATTTCAGTATTGGATAAAATTTCATCCTATCCAACAAGGTTAAAAGATAGGAATTACATTGCAAATAATTGTTTTCATGAAACTGGTGCAGTAGATAATGGCATTATCAAAAGATATACTTGTGTGCCAAACTTCGATTGTTATGAAATGATATATAATGGTCCCTCTTTTTATGTTGCAAATCCATTGTATAAAACTCCTCGATCTATATGCTTGCTGAATAGTGATTATGACAACATTGATTTGAATTGTAAAGAAGATATTATTCAAAGAACGAATTACATTCCTTGTCGTTCTATTCAGGAGTATAAACAACTAATACCAGGATTCCCGATTGGAATAGATGGCCTTGGAAACTGCATTTATGACTATTATATTGATTATTATAAGGTTACATTGAGATGCATGTTAAGCCAAGCTGGCGAACGTACGTTGATATGTGCTGTCTTGCCTCGCAAGACAGCACATATCAACGCTGTCATATCTGTTGTATTCTCCAACATATATGACAGCGTGGATATGGCTGGACTATTTTCTAGCATTCCTCTTGATTTCTTTACGAAAACAATCGGAATCGGTCAGATAGGTAAAGATATGCTAAGTAAATACCCTTTTGGTTTTCAACAAAAATATCAATCGGCAATAAGGGTTAGAACCTTACTATTAAATTGTGTATCTGACAGGTATAAAGAGCTGTGGAAAACTTGTTGGGATGAAACGTATAAGATAGCGGAATGGCATATAAAAGACCCAAGGTTAAAGTTATTTAATTCGCTATCATCAGAATGGGACATGGATACTCCTCTTAGGAATCATTTTGAACGAAGAATGGCCCTAATTGAACTTGATGTTATTTCTTCTATGGCCTTAGGTATAGATTTGGAAGATCTTGAGATGATGTACTCTATTCAGTTTCCCGTTCTCCAACAGAATGAGAACGACACATGGTATGATAAGAAAGGGAACATTGTCTTTACCTGTTCAAAAGGTCTTACAGGAGTTGGTCTGGACCGGAAAACATGGGAAGCAATGCGCGGTACATTGAGTGAAGACGGCCTCACCTACTCAGGCACTTCTGATACATACGAACATACCATTGATCCCGCCAAGAGTGAACTTTACGGAGGGCAGAAGGTCACCTATTTTGCCCCTTACAACCGCTGCGACCGCATAGAAGACTACCGTAGGGCTTGGGCTCATTTTGAGAAAGTATTTAACGAAGAGAAGAACTAATGGCAGAACAATCTATAATACCTAATAATGACCTTCAGTTGCTGGCAATCCCACAGCTGATGGGTAAACATTTCTTTATCCCAGAGTATCAGAGAGGATACAGATGGGAAAAGAAACAAATATATCAGTTGCTTGAAGACTTATGGAAATACTTCTTTATCGATGAGGCCAAAGGAGATTTTTACTGTCTCCAGCCTATCGTTGTAAAGGAATGCACCCCTGATGTTTTATTGAAGTATTCAGATTTATTGGTAGATATCAGTTCATTGGCGCCTTATGAATCAGGGGAGATACAAGAAGGGCCGAAGAATAACGTTTGGTATGAGGTCATTGACGGACAACAGAGGTTGACAACCATCCGAATCATTATGGCTTATTACAACGCATGGCATTTTGCAAATGAAAAATTCACAATAAAATATGCTACGCGGCCGAAATTGTCTGATATTTTTGATAATCTCAATATTGATGCTCGAAACAATACTGTAGTACTGAGTAACAGTTTCTCATATTCGAATGTTGATGTTGAGTATGTGAAAGAAGCCGCCAAGATGATTATTGATTGGTTCTTGGATGATAGCGTGCTTGGTATCGCGAACAAAAGAAATAAACTATCAACATTCCTCTCCGATTTCTTTACTGAACCCAAAACAGGAACACCTTATACGAAGGAAAAATCTGTACAAGTAATTTGGTATGAGACAAAGGAAAAGACAGATGCTAGAGATATCTTTGAAAGATTAAATAACTTGAAGGTACCACTCTCTAGTTCCGAACTAATACGAGCAATCTTCCTTTCAAAAGATTCCACTTACGAATACCGTTTTACTAAAGAACAAGACGCTTTTGACGAGGAAGACAAGATAAGAATCCTGAAGAATCACAATGAAAAAAAGAAGCTAGATATAAATTCAAAATGGGATGAAATAGAACATTATTTCCGCAATGAAAAGTTCTGGGCCTTTATTACAAATCGCAACTCCAATGATTTCAGGAATAGGATTGAACTATTGTTTGATCTCATCTCCGGAAAGTCGATGAGTAAGAATGAGTCCGACAGAATTGATCGGTTATTTACATACCTGTATTTTGATAAAAAGAAAAATGACTTAGATGGTCTTTGGGCATCTGTAATAAGGTATTATGATACTCTAAGATATTGGTTTGAAAATAAGGATTACTATCATAAGATTGGATATCTCATATATCAGGGCGGAGAACGGACTTTGATAGAGCTGTTATCATATGCAAATGACGACTCACATCGTAAATCAGATTTTGAGAAAGAATTGGACTTGCGTATTACTAGTAGTATTAATAGAAATAAACAATTCTCAAAATTGGACTACAATGACAAGAATTCAGGCTATCCGGAGTTAAAAAAATTACTATTCCTTTATAATGTAGAGTTTACAAGAACAGAAGTTCGAGATAGCTGGTTCCCGTTCTCTGAATACAAAAAAGAAGAACAGGAAGGGAATGGATGGACTCTAGAGCACATTCATGCTCAAAATTCAGAGTGCTTGAATCCAAACTCAAGAATTGAGTGGCGAGACTGGGTATTTTACACCATCAAAGCACGAGAAAATCTCGGTGACCCAGCAAACGTTAGTTTTCTAGAAAAATTAAAAAGAATTCTGGTTTTACTTGAAGAAGATATTGCAAACAAAAAGCATAATGTCAAGTTCGAGGAGGATATAAAGGTTCTATTTAATGAAGATTTGAATCTTTGGTCAAATGGAGCTCCGCAAACTGCAATGCATCAACTATCAAATCTTGCCCTTTTAAGCGGAGATGTCAATAGCGGTATTGGCAAAGGTTCTTTCAGTGTAAAACAACAATATATCAATAAATGCATTGCTGATGAGAAATACATCCCAATATGCACTCAAAGGGTTTTTTTAAAACACTATTACAATGACGAAGTTGTCAATGATGAGCTTCTTCACCAACAACTTATTAGTTGGTCTGATAGCGATAGAGAATGTTATTTGAAAAGCATTAAACGTGTCCTTAGCACATATTTTAAGCCAGAAGATTTTTAATAATGAACAAAATAGGTCAATTATTATCTTTCAAAGAATTCATTGAGGAACATGTAGTTGAGATTCCTCGTATACAGAGGGACTATACATATGGTTCTAAGACAGACAAAACAGAAAAAGTGGTTGACAAACTGCTTTCAGATATCTATGCTGCCATTACGGACAACAACTCTAATAATGATTCTTCGCTGATACTTGATTTTATATATGGAAACGAGAATCAAGAAGGTATGTTTGAGCCACTTGACGGACAACAGAGGTTAACAACGTTATTCCTCCTTCATATCTATGCAGCTTGGAATTCAGGCAATGCAACTGACAACCTCAAATTCCGATATGCAACAAGGAGCAACACTGCTGATTTTTGTCGAGCTATAACCGATCCAAAGAAGTTCCACTATTCCAAAGATTATGGCAAACCGAGTGATCAAATTACTGACTCTCCTTTCTATCTACCATCTTTTGATGATGACCCTTCTATTAGATCTATGCTCGTTGTTCTCGATAAGATTGACTCAAAGTTTCATGAATTAGCGAAACGTGAAAACGGAAACCTATGGATAAGGCTGACCAACGATTGTAGAGTCAAATTTTATAATTTGGACTTTGGGGAGTTCAATAGATCTGATGATCTATATATAAAAATGAATTCCCGGGGCAAGTCTCTGACTGAATATGAAATATTTAAGTCACAACTTGAAAAGTATATTGATGTGTCACTGAATAATAAGGACCTTATGTACAAGTTCAGTATGAAATTTGACACAGATTATACTGATTTGGTCTGGAGTGAGATGGGCATGGATAAATCTAAAATTGACAAAGCGTTCATATGCCTTTTCAGAAACCTGTTGGCTATTCAATATTTCAAGAGGGGTAATAACTCTGTAATGAAATATCAGAAATACATCTGGGACTATCTTCCTGATGAACATGATTCATCCAAAGATACCGGAATATGGCCACTTGAAAAGAGTGATATAGATTTCATCATGGATTTCATGGATGTATTTTACTCAATTTTTTCTGTAATTGGAGCAAGACTCTCTCTTACTAAAGACCAATCAGCAAATGATATCATCTGGAATATGATTTTTTATTCTTGTGATAGTTTGTGTGAACCAGAGAGCGATTCCTCAAAAATGCGAATTAGAGTCTTCAATAAGAAGGTCAACCTATTTAGGTCAGCCTGCCAGTCCCAACTGTCATATGGCGAAATGATTATGCTGTATGCGTACTATTTAGCCATAAAACAACACTCTATTCCTACTCATGAAGATGAAGTCATACAATGGCAACTTTCTATGAATCCTTTAAGGCACATACGAAATCTTGTTGAAAACAGTACTAATGAGCTTGCAAGGCCAAAGTATATACACGATATTATGTCCGACGTGGAAATAATCATTAATGGCGAGATAACATCTATTACAACGACAAGATTCAATACTACACAGATGAAGGAAGAACAGAGCAAAGCGACAAGACCTGATTTGTGGTGCGAATTGTATAGATATGAGAATCATGATATTTTGCGTGGAAGCCTGTCAATTTTCTCTCTTGACAACGTCTCTGGTTTTAACATAAACGATAATGATGTATACGTAAAGATTCGCGAACGGTTGACAAAATTTGAACACATTTTTGACAATAAATCAAGGTCAAATGACCGACTGATTCGTGCCGCATTGTTATCGATTGTAGATTTTGGAAGAGTAAGTGTCTCAGACCGCAAACACAACTATAATAATAGGATGATTGGTTGTATGTTTGGCTCATGGAGACTACTCTTCACTGTATCTGACGACTATCATCAAACAGACATCCTAGAAGCAATAGATAAGTTCCCAAAAGACGGAAATGTTGCAGTATTAGACCTTCCAAAAGATGATTGGAGATATTATGCCACAAAAAAGGAATACAGAGACTATTCATATGTAGCATATGGAAATGCCAACTATGGTTACTTTAACCATAAGGACCCAAATAATAAACCGCTTGAAGTGTATGCCATGCAGAGTTCCCAGAGTTATGACTACAATACAATGTATAAACTATTGACAAAAATACTTTGGGAGATCCGAACAAAAGATAATGTACCTTTTATCTCATCTAAAAAATCTTGGTTTGGAAACTGCGCACCTAATAGCGGTATTCATATTGACCACTTAACCATTGATATTTCACAGAAAGGATGGATGGTACGAGATGAAACAAACACTACAGTCATAGATGCCCTTTTAACAAAAGGATATAATATTGATGGATATATTGTCCTTGTTCCTGAAGGAGAGGATTATATTCAATTCGGTATACAACTCGTTGATGACATAGATGATATTATTGCAGAATCCATATCATCAGTCAAGGTGAGTCCTACAGTCGCTTAATTTACTCAATTTATGCTACCTCTCCAACAGGCATTCGAAGTTAAGGAATCCATCCTTGAGTTCATACGCACCACATATGAGTTCAAGGATAGTGATGTCCACAAGGCTTTCTACGAATTCATCGAGGACCCGCAGCACGGGCTCATCAAGGGGCCGTACATCTCCCTCAAGGCCCCGTTCCTCGGAGCCGAGGAAGGTGCTGAGATTCCTCTGGTCATCAAGCCAGGGTTCCCTCCTTACAGGCACCAGATAGAGGCCTTCAGAAAACTGACCACCGAGGACGGGCATCATCCTCAGAACACACTCATCACTACTGGAACGGGATCTGGAAAGACCGAGTGCTTCCTATTCCCTGTCCTTGACTACTGCTACAGACACATCGGCGAGAAGGGCATCAAGGTCATCATCCTTTATCCGATGAACGCCCTTGCCACGGACCAGGCGAAACGCCTCGCCGAAATGATATATGCTGACGACAGACTCCGTGACAAGGTCACTGCAGGCCTTTTCATCGGAAAGGGAACGGACAAGAAGGACTTCCGTCAGGTGATGGAGCCTGACGGTATCATCGAGAACCGCGACACCATAGTGAGCAACCCTCCTGACATCCTGCTGACCAACTTCAAGATGCTGGATTACGGAATAATGAGGAGCGAGAATGCCTCCCTGTGGAAACACAACATCGAGAACCCTCAGCTCCTCCAGTTCCTCATCCTAGACGAGCTCCACACCTATGACGGGGCACAGGGTACCGACGTGGCAAACCTTATCCGCAGGCTCAAGCTCCGCATCGGCCTGGACAGGGGCATGCTCTGCGGCATCGGAACATCAGCTACCATAGGCAGCGGAGAGGAATCAAAGCAGCTCCTTTGCGACTATGCGTCGGATATCTTCGGGGAGACTTTTGTCACAGAGGATGTCATCGAGGAGCACAGGATCCCATCTAAAGACCTGTTTACGGGAGAGGCCGACTCGTTCCTTCCCGCACTCCGTTCACTTTCACGTCTTTCCATGGGCCCCGACGAGACTCATAACGCATACATCGACCGTATGCTTGACCTATGGGCGTGTCCTGATGTTAAGACAATTACGGATCCGAAGGAGAAGGCGGTCGCTATCTCGGGAGTCCTCTCATCATACCAGATTACAAGGGATTTGTTCACCATCTGCGAGGACTCCGGAATCATACTTTGCTCCGATTTGATGGACCGGCTGTGTGAGCGTAATGGTGCCTTCGCACGCCTGGAGAGGCAGTATCAGCAGAAGGTCATCGAATCTCTTCTCGCCCTTATTGCGGAAGCGAGAAGACCGTCCGGAAAGATTTTCATCCCGTTCCTTCCGCTTCAGGTCCAGCTTTGGATAAGGGAGCTCTCGGGCATCCGAAGGGTAGTATGTCCTGAGCCGAAGTTCTCGTGGAAGACGGATATGCAGACCGGCTCCAAAGCCGAGGTGGCACTCCCTATGTACTACTGCAGGGAGTGCGGTGCATCGGGATGGATTGCCACCAAGTCCGAGATGAACAACAAGTTCGACACGGATGGCAGCAAGGCCGCTAACGCTTTCATGCAGAGGGGTAAGGATGTCTGGTTCATCAATACGATGGAATCCGGCCATAAGCCGGACGAGGGCTTCGAAGTCATCTGTGACAAACTCAAGACAGACACCCTTGACATCATACCGCACATAGACTCCGACGAGGGTGCTATGCGTTTCTATGCCTGCCGAAGAGTGGAGAACACCTCCGGAAAAAATCGTACCACGCATCACTGTCCTGAGTGCTCGACCAACATGGACGACCTCTCCATTGTCGGTGCGAGATCGGCTACCTTTGCATCGCTGTCCGTGAGCCAGCTTTTGTCATCCAACCTTGACAGCACAGATGACCGAGGCAGGAAGGTCCTCACATTTACCAACGGTGTGCAGGACGCGGCGCATCTGTCCGGTTTCTACATGAACCGGGAGTACCGCTTCACAATGCGTTCATCCATCCAGAAGGTGATAGAGATTCTGGACAAGGAGGGGGCTGAAGTTACCCTGACATCAGTATGTGAACGTTTCCTCTCCTATTGGAAGAAAGAGACGGAAACGACGGATGCCTACGTTCATCGTTTCTTCCCAAGCGACTACTCGGGGGAGATAGACTTGAAGAAGGACTTCAGGAGAAGCGACGGTTCCTTCAAGGAGAATTTCCTCAGGGAGTTCGACCTGCGCATATTCTGGGAGATCGTCTCAGAGTTCGGCCTTACGACATCATTCGGTCGAAGCCTCGAGAGGACCGGCTCTTCTGCTACCTACTTCTCCAAGAACGACATTGAGTCGGTATATGACCTGATGAAGCCCTGGATGGAAGAGTACCTCCCGGGAAGCGTCGCTGAGGAGACATTCGAACACTTCCTTGTAGGTTTCCTTGAAAGGACTCTGGTGCACGGTGGCATCAGCCATCCGTTCCTTGACAAGTATCGCAACAACTTCAAGTGGTATGAACTTAACTGGAATTATGACAATACCCATTTCCTGTGCCACAGGTTCTCCAGATATGAGAGGATGCCACAGCCGTTCGTCGTTTACCGAACCGACAGGAATCTTCCGGCAGACAACGCCTATACTGTGCGCGATTCTTGGTACTTCAGGTATTTCAACAAGTGCTTCAACTTCGCATTGAGCAACGTCAACATTTCGAATGACTTCTATTCCGTTCTCGCCGAGAAACTCACTGAAGCGGGAATATTTGACAAGGTAATGGGCGTTGACGGACCAAACTACTGCATCAGTCCAGCGAAGGTTCACATTTCCACCAAGGTCAGAATGATACGATGCAGCACATGCCAGAGCATGCTCATCACATCAGCCGATGACCTCATGTCAACGGGAACACACTGCATCGTGAACAAGTGTGATGGCACCTATTCCATAGACAAGGATCTCCCGGGAGGATATTACCAGAGGATATACCGCAGGAACAAGACTCCGAGAATCTACTCCCATGAGCACACCGGACTGCTGGGCCGCGCCCAGAGGGAGGACATCGAGAGGGACTTCAAGCTCAGGCCTGATCCGGACTCGATAAACAGCCTTGTCGCCACATCCACTCTTGAGATGGGTATTGACATCGGCGATCTGAACGCCGAGCTCAACGTGTCCATACCGCCGCTTACATCCAACTACCTCCAGAGGGTAGGCCGCGCAGGTAGAAAGAGCGGAGCGGCACTCATACTTGACTTCGCCAAGAGCGATGCCCATGACCTGTTCTTCTTCGAGGATCCTCAGGAGATGATGTCGGGGCTGGTTGCCACACCTGGATGTTACCTCAATGCCAAGGACATACTGCGCCGCCATTTCTATGCATTCTGCATTGACTCATGGACTGCGGAGAACCCGTCTGAGCACATCATACCTGCAACCATATACCATCTGAAACCACAGAACGACTTCCTGTCCTCTCCGGACTTCTTCATCAACAGGATATCCCAGTATATCCATGAGAATATCGAAACGCTGGAATCATCATTCAGCCGCCACTATTCCGAGGAGACATACCGTCAGGTGCTCATCCCGATGTTCGAGTTGTTCAGCAACAACGCATTCGACAATCAGGTGGAGATAGTCTTCAACAGGATGAGGCAGGAGTACCTCAGCCTCTCCGAGAAAATCCACGACATCTTCCAGGACATACGGGACAGGCGCCTCTCTCCGAACGATGACGAATACAAGGAGCTCATGACCCAGAAGTCCATGCTGCACAGGCAAAGGACGGCCATCAAGAAAAGACAGGTTCTCGAGTTCATGACCGACGAGGGGCTCCTTCCGAACTACGCATTCCCTGAGACCGGAGTGAAGATGAGCGCGAGCATACTTGGAAACGTCCCGAAAGGTGAAGATGCAGGAAGGCAGGCCGATATCAAGGATTTCGAGCTGGTCCGCTCAGCCAGTGCCGCACTCAAGGATCTTGCTCCGGGCAACCACTTCTACTTTGACGGCATGAAGCTGACTGTCAACGGCATCAACACCTCTGATTGGAACAGTGAGTACGGGCTTGTGAGAAGACGGTTCTGCTCCAAGTGCGACTGCATTGAGGAGGACCGTCCGGGACTGCCACACACCTGTCCGAAGTGTGACGACCCTTCATTCGGATCAGCTTCCAATTCCCACCTGTTCGTCAATCTGAAGGACGTTAAGGTCAACCAGAAACTGAAGGATACGGTCCTTGATGACAGTACGGATGAGAGGGAGACTGAGTCATACATGACATCCTTCCATTTCGGGTTCAACACCAATGCCACAGCGGTATCCTACGGTATGAAGCAGATACCGTTCGGTATTGAGTATGTGAAGGACGTGAAGCTCTTCGAGGCTAATCTCGGCGAGGCCAATGCCAATCATGCCAACAATGTTGTGATAAAGAACACCCGAGTCCCTGTCCACGGCTTTGTCACGTGCAAGTACTGCGGAAAGACCGTGACCAGTCCGGGTCTGGTGGCTCTCAAGAGTGCGGAGGACCAGCTGAAAGAATACCATTACCCTTACTGCAAGCACAAGGACAAGCCATATACAGACAGACCGGACGACTATTTCGAGGAGGTTTTCCTCTCTCGTGAGATGCACACAGAGGCCATCAAGATTCTGCTTCCCGTCCAGGCCATAGACTCAGAGGCAACCGTGGCGATGTTCAAGGCCGGCCTCACTCTTGGACTGAAGAAATACTTCCGCGGCAACCCGTCGCACATAAGCATGAGGGAATACGTAGAGTTCAACCGGAG
>JBJEBP010000301.1:17469-24204 GCA_051870135.1 Candidatus Cryptobacteroides sp.
AGCGGCTCCATAGAGGAGAGCGAGCTCGAGACGAGGTTCAAAACCTCGCTTATGGAAGTAGCCTCCCGCAGGGGCTGGGGCTTCGAGGTGATATCTGGTATAGGCGTTCCGTATTACAAGCTCACGACCATCGTCTCCGAAGGCGAGACCAGGACATACACCATAACGCCACAGGTGCAACTCGGTCCGGCAAAAGGGGTGGAGTATACCACCAGACCGGATTTCTATTTCGAGTGCATCAGCAGGTTGAAGGATGGAGAGACACTTCCTGTAACGGAGATTCCTCAGATAGCACTGTTCCTTGACGGTTACTCCTTCCATGGGTCCACATCGGAAGGCCGTATCCGTTTCTTTGACGACTTCAGGAAGAGGGAATCTATCCACCGCTCCGGAAGAATCATTTCCTGGACGATGAGCTGGGACGACATAACCTTGTTCAATGAAGACAAGGAAGACTCTCTCTACATCCCATCCGCAGAAAGGAACGATATCTTCTGGGGTAATCCGCACAACAGATGGAGGATGTTCAGAAATGATTATGGCCGGTTCCTAAGGGTTATTTCCGAGATGGGAGACAAGCGGTTCGACATAGACACAACGCTGTATCTCCTTAGTTGGTCTCAGAGAGGATCGGCATTCCTTGATCTTGATGGATATCTGTCCTTCAGCAAGGACGCAACTCCAACAACACCGGGCCCCGATGCCTTTGTTCTTCCAAGGGCAGGACGGAACACCGATTGGGAGGAAGTAAGAATCGGTGTGACATCATCAAAGGATGTAAAATACAACGTCCGACTGACCGAGGTTCACTCCGACCTTGACAAGGAACTGTGGAATCACTTCTGGAGACTATACAACCTCCTGAACCTGTCCAAGGATGACATGTTCGTCCCTCCAGTTGCGACGACTTCGATACTTGATACCATACTCGAGTACGTCGCTCCTGAGTATGCGGACATGGTTGCACTTCTTGTTGACAAGGGCATCGAGTTCGACTACGAAAATGAGTTCTGCCTGACGGGACCGTCAGGAGAGATCATAGCCGATGCGGATCTGGGGGTAGAATCCCTTAAAGTCGTAATCAACCCTCACGGGGAGGAAGAAAAGTTCGAGGAGGCGGGCTACACCGTACTTCATGAAGGAGACATTGAGAAACTTAAAAGCATAATCGGATAATATGAAATTATATTTGGGAGACAAATGCTGGGACAAGCTCTTCGAGTTGCCGAAGAACGTCCAGCTCAGGGTCAGGGATTTTCAGAAGAAATTCAAGGAGAACCCTTTCAGTCCAGCCATCAATCTGGAGAAAATTGCCACTTTCGAGGATGACAGCCTCAGGACTGCCAGGATAGATGACACCTATCGCGCCATCATCGGTGTAGCTTCGGGAGATACGTATTGCCTCCTGTACATAGACCATCACGACGAGGCAATGAGATGGGCCCAGCATAAACGCTTTGCGTGGAACAGCTACACCAACTCTTTCCAGGTGACGAGCGTAACCTTTGAGGATGTAGTGAAACAGCAGGAGGATGATGTCCAACAGACGGCATTCTCGCAGTATTCGGATGAGCAGCTCCTCCGGATAGGAGTCCCTGAGCACCAGCTGGCACTGGTACGGAGCATCAAGGATATGGATGACCTTGAGAAAGCAGAGGCCAGTCTGTCGGGGGACGTGTTCGAGTATCTCTTCTATCTGATGGAGGAAGGAACCAATATTGATAATATTATCACAGAGGTGGAGGCAGGAAAGGAGCAGGACGGAGACTCGACCATCAACAACAAGCGAAACTTCATTGAGATTACTGACGATGAGGAGCTGGAGAGGGTTATTGCAGAAGGGACTGAGAAATGGCAAATCTTCCTTCACCCATCGCAGAGGCTTCTCGTGGAAAAGAGCTACGCAGGTTCCCTGAAAGTGACCGGAGGAGGCGGAACGGGAAAGACAGTTGCTGCCATCCACAGGCTCAAGAAGCTTACGGACAAGGGCTCTATAAAGTCCGTCCTGTACACGACCTTCACAAGGACCCTCATCAAGAATATCTCCTCAAGGGTGAGGGCCATGGGCATCAAGAGCGAGAACTGTGTCATAGAGAATATTGACAAACTCGCGCTCGACATGGCCAAGTCCTACGGACTAATTCCTCAGACTGCAACAGTTCTTGACTATGGTCCAAACAGCAGGAAGAGCGAGGATATATGGGACAGTATAATCGCCGACAATCTCAGCCAGTTCGACACAAAATTCCTCAAGAGGGAGTACCTCGATGTAATAGTCTACAATAACAACAAGACCATCGACGAATACTACAGACAATCCCGGACAGGCAGAATGCAGCCTGTCAACAGGAAGCAGAGGACCGAGATATGGGGTCTGGTGGAGCAATACATTGCACGCAAGAAAGAATCCCAGCTCTACGACCGCAACGAGATTTTCAATCTCATTGCCAACCACCTTAATGAAAACGGAATTCATCCGTTCGAGCACGTGATTGCGGATGAGATTCAGGATTTCAGCAATCCGGAGCTCCGATTCCTAAGAGCCCTTGTGGCTGAGGGACCGGACGATCTTTTCCTCGTCGGGGACCCATACCAAAGAATCTACAACAACAGGAAGATTGCCTTCACTCAAGTCGGTATCAACGTAAGAGGCAAGAGAAGTAAGAGGCTACGCGTGAACTACAGGACCACCGAAGAAATCAAGAGGGCTGCTACAAATGTTGTGAAGGGATGCTCGTTTGATGATTTCGATGGTTCTCCAGAGAGCCTTGCTGGGTATGTTTCCCTCATGCACGGTGACAGGCCGGAGTACAAGGTTTACGACAACAGAAATGAGGAAATCTCAGCCATTGTCGATTTCATCAGAATGTGCAGGGATAACGGTATTGAATACAAGGATATTGTTGTGGCAAGTTACTTAAAGGAATCCATCAAGCCGGTTCAGGATGCGCTTCACCGAAATAATATCCCATACCGGAACCTGATGAATGAAGGCACAGGAAACGAGAATGGAGTGAACCTGTCGTCATTTCACAACATGAAGGGATTGGAATTCAAGGTCGTCATCCTCTCTGACGTGAATAAGAAGACCTTCCCACATCACCCTTATGGCTACGATGAAATGGATGAAATCGAGAAGAAAAATCATCTGATGAATCAGAAGGCACTGATGTATGTCGCAATAACCCGAGCCATGCAGAAAGTGCTGATTACCGGTAGCGGGACAAAAGCAGATTTGTAAATTTCAAAATGAAGGACTATGGAACAGCCAAGAGTTGAACGCACGCTCCGCCTTATGAGGCTGATGTCAGGCAACGCATACCTGACGGTGGAGCAGTTGGCAAGACGCCTTGACACATCCACCAGGAGCATCTATCGGTACATTGACTCCTTCAAGACCTGCGGATTCGCCGTCGAAAAGGTGGGAGACTCCATATACCGGCTCATCAGCATGCCTACGGGATACAAGGACCTCCAGAAACTGGTCTACTTCTCCGAGGAGGAGGCGAGGGTACTCACCTACCTCATTGAGTCCCTTGACGAGACCAACAGCCTGAAAAGCAGCCTTTATAAGAAGCTCTGCGCTGTATGTGATACCAAGAGCATCAAGGAGTACTCCGGCTCTTCCAAGAACGCTGCCAATGTCCAGGCTCTCGGCAATGCGATGAAGGACCACAAGACCGTCATCCTCAAGGATTACGCCTCAGCTTCCTCGGGTACTGTCAGGGACCGTATGGTCGAGCCGTTCGAGTTCACGAACAACCATATAGACATCTGGGCATATGACTGCGAGAAGAAGTCCGTCCGTCTCTTCAAGATAGCCAGAATCAGCTGGGTGGACATCCTGCCTGTCGAATGGCAGCACGAGGACGAGCACGACAAAGGGTTCCTCGATGCCTTCCGGATGCAGGGCAAGACACAGACGCATGTGAGGCTGGAGATGACCCTCAGGGCCAGGAACCTGCTCTGCGAGGAGTTTCCACTGGCGGCTCCCGACGTGACCGAGAAGGACGGTAAGTTCATCTTCGACTCGATGGTCACCCATATGGAGGGAGTGGGTCGTTTCGTCATAGGGCTTGCGGCTGACGTAAGAGTTGTAGATTCTCCAGAACTTGCGGAGTATATAAGGGATTATGTTATTAAAAACATTATTCCGGTATTATGATAATCTGTAAACGCAAAAGTGGGTAAGATAAGGATATGGCACTATTTAAGATAGGAGATAAAGTCCTACGGGAGGGCTCAAATGAAATAGGTACTATAATAGCTGTTCCACCGGCACGAAGAGGAAGGCAGATATATAATGTAACTTGGGGTACACACACATGTGACGAGCTTGAAGATGACCTTCGGCCAAACTTTGACATGTCAGATCCGTTTGAAAGGTGTTCTAATGGAGTTTATGGAACCTATTCCGAGTATTCCAAAAAGAATACTACATTTAAGATACAGAGTTCGAATAACAGTACAGTTTCCTCTCTCAAAGCATCAAAGACTTTATTCAGGGCTTATCAGTTCAAACCGCTATTAAAGTTTCTAAACTCCCCTAACCACCGTCTGTTGGTTGCAGACGAGGTTGGTCTTGGTAAAACCATTGAGGCTGGTCATATTATGATGGAGTTGAAAGCCCGCAAAGAACTGCACAATGTCCTTATAATTTGCCCAAAATCGCTTCAAACAAAGTGGAAAGGTGAGCTGCTTGAGAAATTCGGCCTGTCCTTCAAGATATATGACAATCCAAAAGAATTGGGGACGGATATGAACGAGAAGCCTGGACAGGTTCATGCTATTGTTAATTACGAAAAAATCCGCCTGAAAAAGAAATCGTCTTCAAAAACGAAAGAGGAACAAGGGAAAGCTGACAGTTTGATAGAGTACCTAACTGACTCTGGCAGAAAATTTAGTCTTGTCTTATGTGACGAGGCCCATAAACTAAGGAACCAGGGAACGCAGACATACAAAGGGGCGGAAATACTTATGAGCCTCGCGGATGCAGTACTTTTCTTGACAGCCACACCGGTAATGATAAGCACGGAGAATCTGTACAATCTTATGCATTTGCTTGACAATACAAGATTCTTCAATTACCAGATATTCGACAATCTTCTGAGACAGAACCGTCCATTCATCGATGCCATTACATCGTTGAACCACAATGAACCACTCAATAAAATTAAAGACACTCTTGAGAATGCAGAAGTAACAACATCCTTCTCTTCTGATGATAACCAAATATATTCTAAGGAATCGACTATTGGAGCCCTCCTCAAAAATGATGATATCTATCAGGAGATAATTAGCCTTCTGACTTCTGAGGATACTCTACAACATCGTGCGAGGCTTCAGTATTTGCTGTCCACAATGAGCATTATGAACAATTACTTCTCAAGGACACGAAAAAGAGAGGTCACAATGGATATGTCCCAAGCAGAGCGCAGCCCACACCTATGCAAAGTGGTGCTCACTGATTATGAGAGAGAGCATTTTGACCGGGTGATCGAGGATTATATCGATGACAACTCATATACTGACTATTGGGGAGAAGAGGTGATGACTCAAGGAGGAGCTCTTGGCCTTGTACAAAAGAAACGGCAGGTAGCAAGCAGTGTCTTCGCATATATGAATAGCGAAGACAACCTCGACAATGGCATTGATGCTTTCTCGGCCTATCCTGATGCCAAAGTTGACGAACTGATTCGTATCATAGAAGAGGTTTTCAAACATGGCACCAAGAAAATAGTAGTGTTTGCACTATTCAGAAAGACCTTAAAGTATCTTGCCCTTAGACTGAAGAACCGTGGCTATGGAAGCCATATCATTCACGGTTTGGTAAAGGATCGTGATTTGATTTTGAATGACTTCAAGAACAACCCTAATGCCCACATCCTTCTTTCTTCTGAAGTAGGTAGCGAAGGTCTAGACCTCCAGTTTTGCAATTCCATGGTAAACTTCGACCTGCCTTGGAATCCAATGGTAGTAGAGCAGAGGATTGGACGTATTGACCGTTTTGGGCAGAAATCACCAGTTGTGAACATTTACAACATTGTGGTCGCTGACTCTATTCAAGAGGACATCTATATCCGTCTTCTTGACAGGATAGGAATTTTCAAAGGTACTATTGGAGATATGGAGGCCATCCTCGATGCACCATTTAAAGACAGTGGTAAACTTACCATTCAAGATGTCTACAATAAACTTGAAAAGGAACTATTCACCACAAGGCTGTCCGCAGAGGAGTACAGAAGAAAGGTGACTGAAATCGAAAGAGCAATTGAGAATGAGAAAGAGAATATCCGCCAATTCGAAGATGGACTGACGAATGCCATAACCAACGATGCATATTTTAGAGACGAGATAAACCGGATAATATATAACAAGGCTTATGTGGATGAAATTGAATTAAAGAACTACATTGATTCTGTCATTCGCAAGGAACTTACCACTTGTGATCTTATCCCGGCGGGAGACAAGGTTTATGAATTTAGACTACCAATGAGTAATGCAAATATTCTAAGAAATTTCCTAATCAGGTATCAGCCATCTGGAGATGAATTTGATGCGTTATTCAGGGGGTTTATCCGTTCCATCGAGGACTCGATGTCTTTCAGACTTACTTTTAATCAAGAGAAAGCTTATGAAGATCGTTCCTTGGCATACATCAACATTTACCATCCAATTATATGTAAGCCTCCGGTGAAGCACGTATTGCAATTAGTCCCGATTTGTTGAGATTAG
>JBJEBP010000302.1:0-5967 GCA_051870135.1 Candidatus Cryptobacteroides sp.
TTACTTATCGATTGCCATGGCCTTTAGTTTATGGCCGGGGTACCTGAGTAGTTACGGCACTGTTAAGATTGCAAATATTTGCATCTTCGTAATTTATTGTATATCAATATTTTATAAGTAGTCTTGTTAAGATTGCAAAAGTAACGAGTCGGGCTATTTTGTTGTAACTTTGCATTATTGAAATCTTAATGTAGAATTCACGAAATAGTGCCTATGAGACAAAAGTTATTGTTGCTGCTATTAATGGCTATGCCGATGTTCTCGCAGAATGTTCTTGCAGAGAATATTCCGATTATTGTATCGGAGAAAAGAACGACTGATAATACGAGGCCTCATCGTGTTCCTGGAGTTATCCCTGTGAACTGTTCTTTTGATGATATCAACTGCCAAGTCGAGGTGACATTCACTACCGGCATCGAAGAAGCCACGGTCCGCCTGACTAATCTAACCACAGGGGAGATAACGACAACGTATGATATCACGAGTGTTATGCTTGTACCGATACCTGCGGAGGGACAGTACTTGATTGAAATCATCCTTGCTAACGGGCGGGAGTATTATGGGATGTTTGATGTAACAGACAATAATTAGCTCAGAGAGGGTTTCTTGACTTGAGCGGATACTAATGTTCACCAAAGAAAGCCAGTTGCTTTTGATATTTGTTGCTGCAGTGTTGTTGCCTTATACAAGTTAAGTTATTAAAGAGGTTGTTGCAAATTGCCTGTTTAATAACGGTAAATAAATATTCGCATATAACTCGTGTGTTATGAAAAAATTATTATCTATTGCCTCATTTCTTTTTGTAGCAATCGTTGCGAGTGCCTCGTTAATCCCTACTGGACCTGACAAAGGCGAGTATTTCATCACATCCGGTTGCGTTAAATGTGGCACATGCGTAGATGAATGCCCAGTTGGAGCAATCTATGAAGAAGACAAGCAGTACCAGATAGATTGGAGCCGATGCGTGTCCTGCGGTGCTTGTTTCGAAGTATGTCCGGTTGGTGCTATATGGTATGGAAGTGCAACTGATCCCAGAAAAAAGTAATCACGGAATCTAGCTCACATTGATGTATCGTTATTCGACAGCCTTGCTCTGTCTATGTCTGGCTGTGGACATGGCCTTGGGCCAGACTACCGGAAATGCCAACACAAATCAGGCAGGACTTAATGTCAGGGTGACAGAGACAGGAAACGATTTGCCAGTTCAAATGGCGACCGTATATATCGTACCCCAGGGGGATACGGTGGCGGTCGCCTTTGCATTTACGGATAAGAAGGGTTTGGCTCAGCTGTTCCCTGTTCCAGCTGGTAGATATGCGCTGAATATTCAGATGCTCGGATACAAGCCGTACAAAGAGGATGTCTTGTTGGAAGCTCGGAAGATGTCAAGTGTTTTCGTAACTCTGGAAGAGGATGTCAGGGAGTTGGATGGAGCAACCATAACAGCTATGGGAGACCTTGTCTCCACTAAGGGAGATACACTGATATACAATGCCACATCATTCCAGACCTCAAGCAACGCCAATCTGGGGGATTTGCTGAAGAAGATGCCCGGAATAGAGGTTGAAAAAGGCCAAGTCAAAGTAAACGGGGAACCTGTATCCACAATAACGGTTGAAGGAAAGACCTTTTTTTCTAACGACGTCTCAAAGGCCCTTGAAAATCTTCCAGCTTTCATTGTAAACAAAATACACGTCATTGATGAGGAGGGCCGGGACGGAAGCGGACTGTCGCGGAAAAGGAAAAGGATGGACGTGAGGCTGAAAGAAGAGTTCCGCAACGGATGGTTCGGGCAGGTGTCAGCTAGTGGAGGAGCTTCTATAAAGGACAAGAATTCCGACCTGTTCGGTGAAAGAAGCCGTGCGTTATATAATGCGAAACTATATGTATCATATTACGGAGACGATGACCAGGCCACATTGCTTGGTGGCGGTAATAATATAAATATAAATCAGTTGGAACGTGCAGCCTCGGGATTGTCGAAGACGGCAACATTCGGCGTGAACTACAATACCTCCAGGATTCCAGAACAAGAGGCCAACAGTTCTGCCGCATACGACTTTAAATGCAGTGATGACAGGATGGAATCCATCCGTACATCGCTCCTCGCCTCTGGGGAAAGGTTGACAACTTTTCGGCACAGGAATAATAATGATGTTAATAATTCTCTCTCTGCTCATCTTTCCATAGGAAATCCTTTTAATACTTTATTTACTGAGGGCATTCAAACCACCTTGGACTTGAACTATAGCAATCGCCGGATAGGCAGGGAGGAATCTTCCACAACAAATAATTCAACTGCAAATCTCAATAGCAGTCGTTCGCTGACGGCAGGTGCGTCAAATGACTTTGGGGCAGGGATTGGAATGAGAGGACGCTATTCTCTTGGCAAGGACGGTATCCATCGAATATCTTTCAGAGGAAATGTCACATACGGTGGCGGTCGTGGAGAAAGCGAAGAGTCTTCCACGGCCATGCTGGATGGTGTCGCAGATCAGTGCGCACTTATATTCAATGACAGGACTGATGCAATAAAGATTGACGGGTCACTTTCATACGATATTCAGTTTGCTCAACACTGGGAGGTTCGTACGTATGCAGGTGCAGGTTTCAATTTCATAAAAGAGACGAAAGACGCACAAAACGCAGCGGACCAAAGCCGAAATGAGTATTATTCAAAAAACTCAGGGGACAGAGAACTGAATCTTGTTGAGAGCCTGGCTTTGCATTACGGAATCAACAAGGGAGGAAATAAAGTGGTCAACATTGAATTCGGAGGACGGGTCCATGAAGACAAAATCAGTCACACTGCAGTACTGGAAGGCCTTGACAACAGCATCGGTATCTGGAGCATAGGTGCTGGCCCGATGGCCTCAGTTACATTCAATGATATGGGAAATACCTTATTCACAATCTTCACGAACGGCAACAGCGAAGTCCCGTCAGGTCCCCAGGACTTCAATACCGTACTTGATATCTCCAATCCTGTCAACATATCGGTCGGAAATATCTATCTTAAATCCGGCTACCGCCAGAATCTAGTCATGCAGACAAGGCTTCGCTCAGAAAAAATGAGCAATGCGGTTATTAGCATCAGATTGAATGGTGCTATGTCATTCAAGGAGAAGACTCTGGCGAGTTGGCATGACGATGCGTCTGTAAGATACTCAATCCCAGTCAATGCCCACCGCCCTCATTACAATGCGGGACTGAATGTCAATTATGTACAGCCGTTAAACAAATCCAAAAACCTCAACCTGATTGTCTCCCCGAGGATTACGACAAGCAGCACTTCGAACTACATTTCGAAAGGCTCTCTTATGAGCCTTGACAAGGAGAACTTTGATTATTCTAAAATGATGAGTTGGTTTTACGGAGACCGCAATGGCAACAGATTCTACAGCGGGAGCAGCGGTTTTATTGAGAGCCGCAGTTCGAGGCTGGATTGGTTGTTAAAGGCAGAACTGAAATACGAGATTCTGGCCTATTCGATACGATGCGGAGGGTCTGTGAATAATGCAAGAACCAGCTATGTCAACTTGAATTCGACAAAGGTAAACAACTGGCGAGGTAATGCTTTTGCCGAATTGTTTTGGAAGGACAAAACCGGTTGGGAAATTGAAAGTCGCTTTGACTTCAATGGATATCGAGGATTTGAAGGGAACTACAACAAACCCGAATTCCTTTTGAATTTCCGAATCGCAAAAGAGATAAAATCCTTCAACGTCAGTCTGTCCGCCTATGATATCCTCGGAAGCAATAAGTCCTTCATCCATGTCTCGTCTGTAGATTATATGGAGGATACATATTACAATAATGTTGGGCGTTGTATTCTCCTTGGCCTGTCATACAACTTCGGGAAATGGGACATGAGGGGTAAATCCAGAATGGAACAGATGGAACAACAGAAAAACCTATAGTCTTATGAAAGTTGTCAAGAACTGGCAGCGTTATGTGCTGGAATGGGGAATTCTGGCTGCGCTTATTGTCTTTGCCCTCGTATCAAATGTAATTGGGGAACGAATCAATCCGGATACATATTGTCCGTTCGGAGGCATTCAGGCATTTGCCAACCTTATTTCTCATGGATCTCTGCCTTGTGATATGAGTAGCCTCCAAATTTTGTCGGGCATAGCCTTAATTGCAGCCGTTGTCTTATTCAGCAAACTGTTCTGCGCTTATCTGTGCCCACTAGGCACAATCAGTGATCTTTGCCGAAAGTTGAGAGATTTCTTTGAACTAAAGCCTTTGACAATACAATCATACAGTATATGGGATAAGGTTCTAAGGATAATCAAGTATCTTCTCTTGTTTGTGATTCTTTATGGTACAATCACCACGGGCGAATTGGTATGCAAAAAATTTGATCCATATTATGCCTTGGCCACAGGGTTCAAAGGGGAACTTGTATTATGGATGAGTGTCTCTATGGTTTTACTACTTGTCCTTGGGTCATTTTTCATTGATAATTTTTGGTGTAAATATATTTGCCCGCTTGGGGCTATTTCAAATACTTTCAAGTATTGGCTATGGATGATTACAGTATTGGGTGCTTCATACGCAATCTTTATTGTCACGAAATCCCCTCCTGTGTGGTGTGTTGTGGCAATGATTTGCGCCTTTGGCTATTTGTTGGAAATATTCAATCCTCGAACATCCCTTCAGGTTCTATACGTTCAACGAGATAAAGAGAGATGCAACGAATGTCACGTCTGTGATATCAAATGTCCGTATCATATTAACGTTGCAGGTTTCGATGGCGCCGTTGAGAATGTAGACTGTATGCTATGTGGCGAGTGTGTGGCTAATTGTCCGTCAAAGGCTCTCGGGATTGGAATTACCAAAGGCCATAATTTAGGTAAAATCAATGATTTCATTCCTGCAATACTGACTGTTGTGCTTTTCGCATCAGCTATTCTTGTCGGCAGAAATTCTGAAATACCTACAATTAATGAAACGTGGAACGTCGAGAACACCGATGGGTTGCAAACATTTTCAATGGGAGGATTGAGTCAGGTGAGATGTTATGCGAGCTGTAGAGCGTTCGTGGACAAACTTCAAAAAGTTGAAGGGGTTTATGGTGTAAAAACCTATGTGAAGCATCATAAGGCTACGATTCTATATAACCCCTATGAAACAACGCAGGAAAAGATTCAGGAATCGCTATTCGTAAGTGCAAAATTTCAAATATCAACCCCAGATTACATAACGACTCCTGAACTCGTTGTAAAAACCATACGTGCAGAAAATATGACGAACTCTAATGCAATAAACCTTTTAGGCCTGCAATTCAAAAAACTTGACAGTCTGATATATGGGTTAAAGATTGATTGGGATATTCCTCTTATCGTCAGGATGTATGTTGATCCTGCTTTCAATAGGGATGAACACTGGATAAAAAATGTTGTTGAACTTCCCTTCCTTGAACTCAAGAATCCTCAAAATGGCAAGATAACACAAATGCCTCTTGGATTCAAGTTTGTCCGTATGGAGCAACCAGACTCTACAATGAGAACGGTGGACTTCCTGTGTGAAATGTTCAAGCCTTTTATGGCTGAATTCAAACCGATTTCAGAAGTCGATTCGAGGATTGAACAATTCCTGTATGAGATTCCAGAGGAGAATATTACCAAACCAGTCATAATGAGAAACCTACCGCTTCTCGCTTCATATTTAGATGAATTATTCAGGCTAATGTCTTCGGCTGAATGGCGTATTCAGGACAACGAGGGGGAACAATCTATACATGCGCCATTTCGGTATATTGAGAAGGGGACCGTTAAAAAATTAGGGAACAGCATCGAAGATTACACCAATTGAAGATTCTTTCAATGATTCGTCCAAGGACATCGAGGTCACTATCACCGACCACATTGACGATGCTCTGCTAGGCAGCGCCGAACTTGATTAACGGTAAGCCTCCGGTGAAGCACGTATTGCAATTAGTCCCGATTTGTTGAGATTAGG
>JBJEBP010000303.1:0-24154 GCA_051870135.1 Candidatus Cryptobacteroides sp.
TCAGGAGAGATCATGCTTGCGCGTGACCAAGTCTTCACGACCTCTTTCTTCTTGCTGCCATCATTCATAGCAAGAATTCTTTTTTCCAGAGCTTCCTGGATATATGGACCTTTTCTTAATGAACGACTCATAATCTCTAAAGTTTAATTCCGTTTATTTCTTTCTTCTTTCAATGATGAACTTGTTTGAAGCAGCCTTAGGATTACGTGTCTTGTAGCCCTTTGCAGGAAGACCCTTGCGGGACCTAGGATGACCTCCGGATGCACGTCCTTCACCACCACCCATCGGGTGATCAACAGGGTTCATTACGACACCACGGTTGTGAGGACGCCTGCCGAGCCATCTGCTGCGGCCAGCCTTGCCTGACGACTCCAAATTGTGTTCTGGATTTGATACCACACCCACGGTAGCGCGGCAGGAAACGAGGACCATCCTGGTCTCGCCTGAAGGCAGGCGGAGAATGGCGTGGTTTCCTTCACGTGCAGCGAGCTGTGCGTAAGTACCTGCAGAGCGGGCCATTGCACCACCCTGGCCAGGGCGAAGCTCGATGTTATGAACGAGGGTACCAACCGGAATTTCCCCAAGAGGAAGAGTGTTGCCGACCTCAGGAGCGACTCCTGAACCGGACTCAATAACCTGACCCACCTTCAGTCCGTTAGGGGCGATGATGTATCTCTTCTCGCCATCCTCATACTGGACGAGCGCGATACGTGCGCTGCGGTTCGGGTCGTACTCGATTGTAAGAACAGTTGCCTTGCAATCGTCCTTTGCACGATGGAAGTCAATGATACGGTACATTCTCTTGTGACCGCCGCCGATGTAGCGTACAGTCATCTGGCCGGTATTGTTACGTCCACCCGTGCTCTTGAGAGGCTCAAGCAATGCTTTGTGAGGCTTCTTGGCGGTAATATCGTCAAAAGCGCTGATGACCATTCCCCTGGTACCAGGAGTCATCGGTTTGAATTTTCTTGTTGCCATTGCTTTCCCTCCTTAAATATTACTGTAGAAATCAATCTTGTCCTCGCCGGCAAGTGTCACGTATGCCTTCTTGAAGTGGTTCATACGGCCCTTGATCATTCCGGCCTTGGTGTAACGGGATTTTCTCTTCCCGTGGTAGTTCAATGTGTTGACTGAAGCGACAGATACATTGTACATGGCCTCTACTGCGGCCTTGATCTGAATCTTGTTCGCCTTGCGGTCCACAATGAACCCATAACGGTTCAACTTCTCGCCCTGAGCCGTCATCATTTCTGTTACTATTGGCTTAATGATAATTCCCATCTCTCAATCTTTTTAGCGGCTGACTCTTGAAGAAAGGATATCCTGTACACCGTCAACGAGAACGAGCGAGTGCGCGTTCATGATGGCGTAGGTGTTGATCTCATTGACTGAAATCACCTTCACATTCTCGAGGTTGCGTGATGAAAGGTAAATGTTGGCTGAATTCTCAGGAAGGACGAAAAGCACTTTCCTGTCCCCGGCCTGAATAGCTGAAAGAATCTGCAAGAATTCCTTAGTCTTAGGAGCCTCCATTGTGAACGGCTCCACGAGAGTAATCTTGTTCTCCTGTGCCTTGTAGGTAAGGGCTGAGAATCTTGCAAGTGCCTTGAGCTTCTTGTTGAGCTTGAAGGAGTAGTCGCGTGGCCTTGGACCGTGAGCACGGCCTCCGCCAACGTAGATATTGGCCTTGATACTACCGTGACGTGCACCGCCGCCGCCTTTCTGGCGACCCTGCTTCTTGGTGCTGTAGGACACCTCGCTGCGGTCCTTTGTCTTCGCCGTACCCTGACGCTGGTTTGCAAGATACTGGAGGACATCGAGATAGATGGCATGATCGTTCGGCTCAATGCCGAAAACCTTCTCATCGAGAACGACCTTCTTTCCGGACTCTGTTCCGTCAATCTTCTTAACTGTCAATTCCATAATTAATCCTCCACGATAAGATATGAACCCTTGGCTCCTGGTACAGAGCCCTTCACTACGATAAGGTTGTTCTCAGGGATTACCTTTACGACCTGAAGGTTGAATACCTTCACTCTCTCATTGCCCATGTGTCCGGCCATTCTCATACCCGGGAATACACGTGAAGGCCAAGAGGATGCACCCATTGAACCAGGGTGACGGAGCCTGTTGTGCTGACCGTGGGTAGCACCGCCTACACCGGCAAAGCCGTGGCGCTTTACAACTCCCTGGAAACCCTTTCCTTTGGAAGTACCGACGACATCGACAAACTCGACACCTTCGAAGATGTCAGCGACTGTCAGGGTGTCGCCTAATTTCAGCTCTCCTTTGAAATCCGCAGCGAACTCTACGAGCTTGCGGTGAGGAGTGGTTCCTGCCTTTGCGAAATGCCCTTTGAGAGGGGCGCTGGCGTGTTTTTCTGTGGTTTCGTCATAGGCAAGCTGTACGGCGGCATAACCATCTTTTTCTACCGTACGGAGCTGCGTAACAACACACGGACCAGCCTCAATGACGGTGCATGGAATATTCTTTCCATCAGCACCGAAAACGGAAGTCATTCCGATTTTCTTTCCAATTAATCCAGGCATTGGTTTGATAATTAATTGTTTATTAATACTTTATCGTATTCCGCATACTTTTGCGGGCTGCAAATATACGACTAATTTTTCAATTTTCAATCAGTTACGCATAAATTTTTGTTTTTCAGGCAGGAATCGGCAGGCATGAAAGTTTTCCGGGAAGGATGGCGGTTATTGGCTGAAGATTCCTATCTTTGCAAGATTAAAAACAAACATTGAAACAGATAATGAAGAAATTTCTTTGCACATTGTCAGCATTGCTCCTGGTTACCGCCGGAGCCTGGGCTGACGAAGGTATGTGGCTGCTGCCGCTTATCCAGAAGATGAACGGCAAGGCGATGAAGGAACTCGGATGCAGGCTGACTCCCGAGGAAATCTACAGCATCAACAACAATTCATTGAAAGACGCCATCGTCCAGTTCGGCGGAGGCTGCACGGGAGAAATCATCTCCGACAAGGGTCTCCTCGTGACCAACCACCATTGCGGTTACAGCAGCATCCAGGGCCTCAGCACCCCGGAGCACAACTATCTTGAGGACGGGTACTGGGCAATGACAAACAAGGATGAGCTCCCTGTGGCGGGCCTCACCGTGAAGTTCCTGCAGAGCATGACAGATGTCACCGCTGTTCTCGAGAAGGCCAGGGAAGCCGCAATGAAGGAGTACAGGGACAGCGCGAATGTCGAAGAACTTGCCGAGAACGCAGTCAAGGCTGCGAGGGAGGGTCTCATCAAGACTGCCGAGGCCGATTATCCGAACTGCGATGTCAGGATCACCGGATTCTACAACCAGAATGTCTATTACCTTATAGTATATAAGATTTACCGTGACGTGCGCTTCGTCGGCGCCCCGCCTGCCTCGGTGGGCAAGTTCGGCGGCGAGACCGACAACTGGATGTGGCCGAGGCATACCGGCGACTTCTCCATGTTCAGGGTATATGCCGGCAAGGACAATGAGCCGGCCGACTACTCCGAGGACAATGTGCCATACGTGCCGAAACAGTCGCTCAAGATATCCCTGAGGGGTATCAATGAGGGTGACTACGCGATGGTGATGGGCTATCCGGGCCGCACCCAGCGTTTCCAGACGGCAGCCCAGCTCAACCAGATGCTCGCCCGCCAGGACATCAGCGTGGCCGCAAGGACATTGAGACAGAGCGTCATGAAGGAGGGAATGGAGGCTGACCCTACCGTTCGTCTCCAGTACGCCAACAAGTACGCCAGCTCGGCGAACGGATGGAAGAAGTGGATTGGCGAGAAGCAGGCATTCGCCAAGTTGGACATCATCGGCCGCGAGGAAGCCAAGGAGGAGGCCTTCACAAAATGGGTGGGTGCGAACAAGAAGAGAACAGAGGCCTACGGAGATGCACTCGGACTGATCAGCGAGGCGGTTGACAGCACCACCGAGAGCCTGAATGCATTGTACCTTCTCATTGAGGCTCCTTTCAATGTCGGGGCCCCGGAAGTAGGAATGTCCTGGATGATGGCCTACACCAACGCCCTCTCGGAGGCACCTGCAGACACCGCCGCTGCTCTTGAGGCCGGCCGCGAGGCTGCTCTCGCCGCATTCAAGGACTACAATGAGCCGCTTGAGAGGAAAATCGCAGTGGCAATGCTGGACTTCTACCGCAAGAATGCCAAGCCGGAGAATTATCTCAATTTCGCAGGTTTCGACTTTGCCACAATGGACATCCAGGAATATGTGGACTGGCTTTTCGACAACAGCATCTTCTCATCCGTGGAGAAATTCAATGCTGCCGGTGACCTCACTGTCGGAGTTGTGGCCGCCGACCCTGCCTACGCATATTACAATGCCCTTATGGACGTATATATGAAACTTCTACCGGCCCAGCGCAAGTGGTCTCCTCAGCTCGCCGAAGGCAGCAAGAAGTTCGCAGCCGGCCTTCTCGAATGGGAGAAGGGCAAGCCTTCCTACCCGGATGCAAACTCCACAATGAGACTGACCTACGGTACAGTGAAGGCCTACTCCCCTGCCGACGGCATTCTCTACAGATATTATACGACCCTCAACGGAGTAATGGAGAAGGAGGACCCGGAGAATTATGAGTTCAATGTGCCTGCAAAGCTCAAGGAACTCTACAATGCCAGGGAATTCGGCCAGTATGACGGTCCTGACGGAATGGTTCCGACCTGCTTCCTCACCACCAATGACATTACAGGCGGAAACTCCGGCTCCCCTGTCCTCGATGCGGACGGCTGCCTGATAGGTCTCGCCTTCGACGGCAACTGGGAGTCAATGTCGAGCGACGTGATGTTCGAGCCGGATCTCCAGAGATGCATCTGCGTGGATATCCGCTACGTGCTCTTCCTCATGGACAAGCTCGGCGGAGCCGGACATCTTCTCAAAGAAATGAATATTGTAAAGTAATGAAACAGAACGAGATAATGAAAATGCTCCTGGACGTCACCCATCCGGGGAAGGGCGACAGGAACATTGTTGAGCTCGGGCTCGTGGAAAATGTGGATATCCAGGGTGATGACGTTTGCGTCACCCTGGCCTTCCCGAAACATAGGGACCCGCTGACTGAATACATAATTGGAAGCGCAAGGGCCGCCATCTACAGGCATTGGCCCGAGGCCGGAAAGGTGGAGGTCAAGGCTATTGTCAAGGAGGAAACCGCCAAGAAGCAGACAGGGCTGAACCTCACAATGGAGGAGGTCAACAACGTCCGCCACATCATCGGCATTGCCTCAGGCAAGGGCGGAGTGGGCAAATCCACAGTAGCCGTCAATCTTGCGGTGGCATTGGCCCGTCTCGGATACAAGGTAGGCCTGGCTGATGCCGACGTATATGGTCCGTCCGTGCCTGTGATGACCGCGACAGAGGGCGCATTGCCTGAAGCTATCAAGGATGGTGACCGTGAGGTGATTATGCCAATTGAGAAGTACGGGGTGAAGTGGATGTCAATAGGCTATTTCTCCCAGCCGGGACAGGCTCTCATCTGGCGTGGACCCATGGCCTGCAACGCATTGAAACAGATGATATTGCAGGTAAGATGGGGAACATTGGACTTCCTTCTCATTGACATGCCTCCGGGAACCGGAGACATACATATCAGCCTGGTCCAGGATATCCCGATGGAGGGAGCGGTCATTGTCACCACTCCCCAGACGGTGGCCCTCGCGGACGTGGAAAAGGGCGTGGATATGTTCCGCAACAAGAATGTGGCCCGGAAGATTTTCGGCCTGGTGGAGAATATGTCCTGGTTCACGCCTGCAGAACTGCCTGAGAACAAGTACTATATCTTCGGCAAGGACGGCGGTGTGAAGATGGCCGAGACCTACGGCATCCCGCTCCTTGGCCAGATTCCGCTGGTACAGAGCATTAGGGAGAACGGGGACAATGGCGAACCTGCTGCCCTCTCCTCAAGGCCGGACGGCATTGCCTTCATCGGGCTGGCCGAGAGCCTTGTCAAGGCGGTTGAGTTGCCTTAGTTATTCCCCCTGGCCCCCATTACGGGGGTATGGCGCTCCGTGCGCTCCATCGCCGCAGGCCTGCGCTTCGCTGTTCTTCGCGCGGCATCTGATGATGCCGTCGCAGGCTTCGCCTGCTTTAGGGGCTTCGTGGGAGGGGTCGTCGCAAAAGGCGCGCTCTGAATGCGTGTACCCTCCACGATACCGGGCTTTAGCGGGGAAGGTGCGTTTCGAGAAGTTCCCTAGTCAGCCGAGGATGACGCTATGCGGCCGGAGATGATAGACCTGAACGGAGGAATTACAGACACGTTCGGGGGGGGGGACGTCCTTGGGCGGCTCCTTTATCTGTATTGTCGACCGAGCGAAGCGCGCAGGCTAAGGTCAAAGAAACTGAACATCCCAGTTTAGGTTGAAACTTTGCCATACTGTATTGAGAACTCACCAATATTTATTAACTTTCGCACGTAAATGTATAATGCCATGGGAACCACTTGTCCGGTCCGAGATAGGATAGAATACATCATCGCATTCATAAATGAATTCGGTCAGCGCTTCGGTCTAACCGATTTGCAGGCATATCGTTACCTGAAGGCCTACGGAGCCATAACAAATATCGACAAACACTACGGTGCCTTGCACACACAGGATTTCCGTGGTAATGTGGAAGACGTGGCGACTTATTGCAGAAGGATGGGAGGACAGTTGAAATGATACTCTACCACGGATCCAACGTCGCTATCGACGTTATCGACCTTTCCAAATCACGCCCGGGAAAAGACTTTGGCAAGGGCTTTTATCTTTCAGCCGAGAAGCAGCAAGCCATTGAAATGGCCGAAAGTAAGGTTGCCTTCCTCGGTGGAGAGCCCATAGTAACGGAATTCGAATTTGATAGCAACGTTATTGCGTCAGGTAAGCTGAATGTCAAGACTTTTAATGAATATTCAGAAGAGTGGGCCAGGTTTGTCTATGACAACAGGGAGAACTTCTCAGACAAACCTATTCATGATTATGACATCATCTACGGCCCCATAGCCAATGATAAAGTTGGTGCACAGATTCGCAATTTCAAAAATGGCAACATCGATCTCGACGAACTATTGCGCCGCATCAAATATCTCAAAGGCATAACCTTTCAATACTATTTCGGCACCGAGGCTGCTATACAAACTCTTCATAAGTTATGAGCGAACACTTCCAATACCTAAAAGAAGGACTTGTCGCCGATCTTGTGGATCGAGTGATGACCGAATACCACCTGGACCTTGAGAAGGCCCTTGATGTTGTATATTCTTCTGAAATTTTCCAGAAGCTCTCCGACCCTGCCACCGGCCTTTTCAAAGAAGGTCCTGCATACATCTACTCCTACCTGAAAGACGAGCTCGGAAAGGGAAAGATTTAAGCAAAGAGGTCATTTGCCGCAATTCCGGTCTTCGGAAGATGTTTCCATCCATAAGCTATGTTGCACATAATTTAGTGCAGCAAATATCAAACATTGCACTGACTTTAGTGCAATATTTACAAAAAACGCACTGAACTCAGTGCGTTTTTATTACTAAACTTCGTATAACCTGATGTGCAACATCCATTTGAAACACAGTCACGAGCATCGAGGAGTTGGCAGGCTACCTGCAAATCATGTTGACATGAATTAACCTCTTCGTGCAAAACACTTGACAAGGTTTATAATTATATCTTCTTGATTATCGACAATATAGCATTTTAGAAAATGTCAGGTGCCAGTATTTTGCCGGGACCTGACATCGGAAATGCCGCCACAAGCTCCAGAAAGCAATATTGAATGTCAGGTGTTTTGCACGATTTATATCAGATTAACATAGTAATGACAACACCTATAACACTGATTGCCAATGAAATGATACATATTTTAAAAGGTATCCTTGTAATGCTACTCGGATGATTCCAGAGAAAATACAGCAGACAACCTTTCTGAATAATAACGGTTATTGGTTCTTTATTCTTAGTGTCCCCATTATATCCAAGTTCTTGTAGTGCCGTGAACGGGAGCCCAACATTATCCTTGGTGATATTTGTCACTCCCTTTGTTGTGGCCTCGCGCCATATTGAGGTCGGATGGGCTTCTTTGGAAGTGATTTTCACTATAGCTTACTGCATTTCCATTCATTTCCTACCTCCTTTCTTATTCTGTGACATCCAGATCTTTTCCGGATCAAGATTGCTGACAATCGGGATAAGTTCACTTAAAGACACATCCAACCCGACAGCATCCATAAGCAGCAGAAAATGGGAAAGTGACAACCCCTGCCCTTTCCCATTCTCAAACTGACTTATCGTAAAAATAGAAATACCGGTTTTCTTGTGAAGATACTTTTGCGAAACCTTAAGGGATTTCCTGTATTTTGCAAACGCTTCTCCAAGTGAGGCAATAGACTCGTATGGAGTTTTCATATCATAAAAACATACTATTGATATTTCAAAAGTTTATGCACAAAAATAGGGTTAATTATTGAAATATCAAAAGAAAATCGGAATTTATTCAGCCCCCAACTGAGCTGCTCTTTCGTACCTGAACGGAGGTATTACAAATGCGGTTGGAGACGCTTGTCATTCTCGTGCCATTCATCAGCGTATGGAGAACCTACGCCTCCCGCAGGACAATCTGCCCTCCCCTGACATCGGCGACAATCTTCGAATTCTTGTGCACCGTGCCGTCAAGCACTGACTTGGCAAGCAGGTTCACGAGATCCCTCTGCATCACCCTCTTGACAGGACGGGCACCGAAGGCAGGGTCATAGCCCTTGTCCACCATGTAGTCCTCGAAAGCCGGGGTAAACTCCATCTCCACGCCGTCCTCAGAAAGCTTCTTGCGCAACGCCTCGGCCTGGATGTGGAGAATATCCCTGATGTCAGCCTTGGTCAGAGGGTCGAACATAATGATTTCGTCAATCCTGTTCAGGAACTCCGGACGGATAGTCTGCTTCAATACTTCCACCAGCTTGCCCTTGCATTCATCCAGCATCTGGCGGCGGGAGGCAATGGCAGACGCATCAGCGAGCGGATTCTTGCCGCCAATCTCCGGAAGCCTCTCCATATAGCCCTGGATAATGTCCGAGCCGACATTGGAAGTCATTATTATAATCGTGTTCTTGAAATCCACGGTCCGGCCCTTGTTGTCGGTCAGACGGCCGTCATCCAGCACCTGGAGCAGGATATTGAACACATCCGGGTGAGCCTTCTCTATCTCGTCCAGAAGGACAACGGAATAAGGCTTGCGGCGCACGGCCTCGGTCAACTGGCCACCCTCATCATAGCCTACATATCCCGGAGGCGCACCTACAAGACGGCTGACAGTATGACGTTCCTGATACTCGGACATATCAATCCTCGTAATCATATTCTCATCATTGAAGAGGAACTCTGCCAGGGCCTTGGCCAGCTCGGTCTTGCCCACGCCGGTGGTACCCATGAAGAGGAATGAACCAATCGGTCGTTTCTCATTGGAAAGCCCCGCACGACTCCTCCTGACGGCATCGGCGACGGCCCTTATTGCCTCATCCTGGCCGACAACCCTGTGGTGGAGTTCGTCCTCCATCCTGAGAAGCTTGGTCTTCTCGCTCTCAAGCATCTTGCTCACAGGGATGCCAGTCCATCTCGAAACCACGTCGGCGATATCCTCAGGGGTAACCGCCTCGGTAATAATAGGATCCTTGACAGCAGCCTGCTTTGCCAGCAGCTCGTCAATCTTCTTCTGGACATCCGCAATCTTGCCGTAGCGGAGTTCGGCCACCTTGCCGTAATCACCGGCACGCTCCGCCACCTGAGCCTGGATCTTGTAGTTCTCCAGTTCCTGGCGGGCAGTCTGGAGGCCATCCAGGACGGCTTTCTCATCCTCCCACTTCTTCATCAGGACCGAACGCTTCTCATTCAGATCCTTGAGCTGGCTGTCAATCTTCTCCATCTTCAGGGATACTCCCTCGCGCTTGATAGCCTCCTTCTCGATTTCAAGCTGGCGGATTTCGCTGTTGAGCTCGTCAATAGGCTCAGGCACGGAATTCATCTCCAGCCTCAACTTCGACGCAGCCTCATCCACGAGGTCAATGGCCTTGTCCGGAAGGAACCTGTTAGTGATGTATCTGTGGCTGAGATTGACCGCGGCAATCAGGGCATCATCCTCAATGCGGACCTTGTGGTGATTCTCATACCTCTCCTTCAGGCCACGCAGGATGGCAATAGACTCTGCCGGGGTAGGCTCGTCCACAGTCACCATCTGGAAACGCCTCTCAAGCGCCTTGTCCGCCTCGAAATACTTCTGGTACTCGTCCAGGGTTGTGGAACCGACCGTCCTCAGTTCTCCCCTGGCCAATGCCGGCTTGAGAATGTTGGACGCATCCATGGCTCCGGAAGATTTGCCTGCGCCCACCAGGGTGTGAATCTCATCAATGAAGAGGATAATCTGGCCGGCACTGTCAATGACATCCTTGACCACGCCCTTGAGCCTTTCCTCGAACTCACCCTGATACTTGGCACCCGCAATGAGGGCACCCATATCGAGGGAATAGACCTTCTTGTCCTTGAGGTTTTCCGGAACGGCCCCGTTCACGATTTTCTGGGCCAGGCCCTCGGCAATTGCCGTCTTGCCCACACCAGGCTCACCGACGAGGATAGGATTGTTCTTGGTACGTCTGCTCAATATCTGCAACACCCTGCGGATCTCCTCATCCCTGCCAATCACCGGGTCCAGCTTTCCTGCCGCCGCCCTCTCATTGAGGTTGGTGGCGAATCTGCTCAGGAATTCAAGCTTTCCTGAAGAGCTGTTGTTCTGCATTCCATTCATATTCTTTTTCTCCTTTTCACTCCTTTCGAGAGTAATTGTCCCGGACCCCAGAAACGACTTAAGGCCGCCTGGTCCGAAGACCAGACGGCTATAGTCAAATTATATTCCTTTTACCGGATTACTGACAAAGTGTCAGTCCCCTATGCCGGAAAACTAGTTGTTCTCAGGGGTAGCAGGAGCCTCCTGTGCAGGAGCATCCTGTGAAATAGGAGCTGAAGGGAATGCAGGCTGCTCAGCAGCTGCCTCCTCAATCTTGTCAGTGATGTCAACCTGGGTTCCCCTGGTTCCCATTGTGAATGAAGAAACGATGGAAACGACAAGGATGAATGCAACGAGACCCCAGGTAATCTTCTCAAGCATATTGGCTGTCTGCCTTACGCCGAAAGTCTGGTTGCCGGCAATGAAGTTGCTGGCCATACTGTCCCCCTTGCCGTTCTGGAGAAGAACCGCGATTGTCAGCAGGATGCTGGCGATTACAATGAGTACGACGAGAATTGTAAATATAACGCTCATAGATTCTGATTATTTATCAATTTGTCCAATTTTTCAATAAGGGATGCAAAGTAAGCACTTTTTTCCGGGAATGCCAAAAGAAGTTTGCGATAAATGCGTCTTGACTGCTCAAAATAACCTTGTTCGGCATAAATTTCCGCCAATGTCTCGGTGCAGAACTCGAGGCTGAGGTCATCTTCCGCATTGCCGGAGGCTCCTTCCCTGCGGTCCGGGGCACGGAATACGAAATTGTCCCCGGCCCTGCGGACCTTGTCGTATTCATCCTTCGAGAAGAAATCCCCGCCCGGTACAGGCCGGCTCTTCCGTTCCGGCGCCATTGCCTCAACCTTGGTCTCCTCCACAGCTTCCGGCTCTTCCATATATGAGCTGAGGAGACTCTCAATATTGCTGTCCGAGTAGTCCCTGACCGCCGAAGACTGCATTATCCCTGCAATTATGCTCCTGTCGGCCACGTACATCGCCTGGTCGGCATATTGCCCCACGCCCCAGGACTCCCCTCCGAGAGCCGCCATCCTGACGCAGAGTTCCTTCCGCGCCGCAGCAAACCACGGATAGAGATTGACCACCCCGGCCAGCTCCTCCATTGTCAATGTCTTCAAATTCATTGTCCTCGACCCTTCCATACTACCAATTCGCCACTGTCGCATTGAACATATCCTCGCAGAGTTTTTCTATAATCTCCTCACAAAGAGAGGCTTCCACAGCATCGAGGGATTGCGTGGAATCATAGTCGGCGTAAGCCGAGAAGGATTTGTCATTGAAGTCATCCTCCGGATATTTCCGGTTGGTGAAAGATATCTTCACGGAGACCGTGAGACGGTTCTGCGCCGCGACTTCCTGGGCGGTCACTGCCGTTGCCCTGACATCATAGCCTGTGACAGCACCGGTTATCTCGAGGTCCCCGTCCATGTCCACCTGCTCAAGGCGGGTCATCTTGCGGAATTTGTCCTTCATCGCCTCGGTGAGGTCATTGCTCAGGTTCGGGTTCACCTTCAGTGCCTTGTACTCGAAATAATTGATAGTCACCGTCTTGATGTCAGGCTGGATGGATGTTCCCGAGAATGAGTAAATTCCGCAGGAACGCACCAGCAATCCCGCCGCCAGCACCGATGCCACGGCAAATATATTTTTCAATATCTTCCTAACATTCATCATTTTCATTTCTTCTGGCTCTTGTATTCAGGAGGAAGCTTCCTGTAAAGTGTACGCTCGGAGATTCCAAGTTCCTCCGCAGCCTTCTTCCTGTTGCCGTTATGCTTCTCCAGCGCACGGCGGATCAGTTCCTGGCTGACCTTCGATATGGAGAACGCCTCATCCTCCTCGGGACTGATTTCCCTTACCGGCCGGCTTCTGTCGATATCCCCCTGAATATCAATGTCATCGTCCTCGTTATCCCAATGTGCACCCGGCTTGGATACGTAGCCATCGTCCGGGACTGGAAGGCTCTTCTGGTCTCCCAGGGGCGATGCGACCTTGGTGGCCGCGGTGAAATTGCCGGAGGCGATTATCTGCTTCAACTTGTTGATTTCGGCATTGAGGCCGTACAGGGCCTTGTAAATTTCCTGCTTCTCGCTCCTGGTTATATTCTCCGAATTGTCCTCGAAGGCCACCGGAAGAGAGTTCACGTCATCGTGCGGAATATATTTGTAGAGCGTCTCCGCATTGACCTCGCATTTTCCCGACACCGGGGACAATCTGTGGCTCTCCAGCGCGGACACCGTCTCGGTTATGTTCTTGAGCTGGCGGATGTTGCCGGGCCAGCGGTAGTTCGAGAGCATCTCGACGGCATCGTGGGTAAGCGTAACCTTGTTCATCCCGTATTTCTCCGAGAAGTCGGAGGTGAACTTCCTGAACAGCAGGTAGATATCCTGTTTCCTCTCACGGAGGGCAGGCATCCTTATCTGGACAGCGTTCAGCCTGTAGTACAAGTCTTCCCTGAACTTTCCCTTGGAAACCGCATAGAGCAGGTCCACATTGGTGGCGGCTATGACCCTGACATCGGTCTTGCTCACCTTGGAATCTCCCACCCTGATGTATTCTCCGGACTGGAGGACTCTCAGGAGCTTGGCCTGTGAAGGAAGCGGAAGTTCACCCACCTCGTCAAGGAAGAGAGTTCCTCCGTCCGCCACCTCGAAATAGCCTTTCCTGTCGTCCACCGCCCCGGTGAACGAGCCCTTGACATGGCCGAAAAGTTCGGAATCAATGGTACCCTCCGGAATGGCCCCGCAGTTGACGGCGAAGTATTTCGCATTCTTCCTGCGACCGTTCTGGTGAATGATTTTCGGGATGTTGTCCTTGCCGACTCCGCTCTCGCCTGTCACAAGGACAGTAAGTTCTGTCAAAGCGACAGCCATTGCCATTTCAATGGCCCGGTTTAGTGCCGGGTCATTGCCGATTATATCGTATTTATTCTTTACTTTCTGTAATTCCTGTGCGTCCATACAGGACAAAGTTACAAAATCAGTTCAAAATATGAACTCTTATAACGGAAAATTGCAAAATTGTTAGTATCTTGGCGGAAAATTTGAATAAAGGTTTAACAAATACTTATTTTACTTATCGTTTCAACTATGAGAAAGGAAATCAAAAATTTGGCAATGGCAATCGTTGCGATTGCCGCTGTCGGCTGTGCTTCACCAGAGAAGATGGCAGAGATGGCAGAGAGCGTTACTGTTACCTGCGATCCTTCACCACTCGAGGTTGTTGCCGGCAAAATCGATGCTACTGTGTCTGTAACCTATCCTGCTGATTACTTCCACAAGAAAGCAATTCTCGAAGTAACCCCTGTTATCGTATTCGACGGTGGCGAGGCTGCTATGACTCCGTTCATGTACCAGGGCGAGAAGGTAAAGGACAACTACACTGTCGTATCTTCTGACGGCCAGACCGTTACCGAGAAAGTTCACTTCGACTATGTCGAGGGCATGGAGGCCTGCCACCTCGAGCTTCGCGGTGTTGTAATATACAAGGCAAGAACTTGGGACCTCCCTATCAAGAAGGTTGCTGACGGTGCCAACACCACCTACATGCTCGTAGGACTCGGCGGAAAGGCCGGCCACGTTGCATACAAGGCTGACAACTACCAGGAGGTTATCCCGCAGACAGCAGAGGGCCAGATTCTCTACACCATCAACTCTGCAGACGTTCGCCGCAAGGAGCTCAAGTCAGAGTCCATCAAGGATTTCCAGGCTGCTCTCGACGAAATCAAGGCTAACGAGAGAAAGACTCTCAAGGGCACTGAGGTCGTAGCTTACGCTTCACCGGACGGTGGTGAGTCCCTCAACGCAAAACTTTCCGACAAGCGTTCCCAGAGCGGTGCAAAGGTTTGGTCAAAGGTTACTGGCGGCAGAGAGGTTGCTGACCCTGAGGTTAAGAGCATCGGCCAGGACTGGGAAGGCTTCCAGGAACTCGTTGCCAAGTCTGACATCGAGGACAAGGATCTCATCATCCGCGTTCTTTCAATGTACAGCGATCCTGCTGTCCGTGAGAGCGAGATCAAGAATATGTCAGAGGTTTACACCGTCCTCAAGAAGGAAGTTCTCCCTGAGCTCCGTCGTGCAAGGTTCATTGCCAATGTTGAGTATCAGAACTACACCGCTGAGGAACTTCTCAAGCTCGTTGACGAGAACAGCGACGTTCTCGATGAGGAGGCTCTTCTCCGCTCTGCTTCCCTCGTGAAGGATCTCGATGCAAAGAAGGCTATCTACAAGAAGGCTATTGACAAGTTCAACAGCGACCGCGCACAGTTCAACCTTGGCGTAGTTTACCTCGAGGAAGGTGAGCTTGGAAAGGCTGAGAGGGCATTCGGCAAGGTTGAGACCAAGGATTCTGACCTCAAGAACGCTGAAGGCGTCATCGCTCTCCGCAAGGGTGACCTCGCTGCTGCCCAGAAGGCATTCGCAGCTGCAGGCAACACTGAGAACCAGGCTGTTGTTGACATTCTCACAGGCAACTATGCAAAGGCTGCCGCTGCCCTCAAGGGTACCAACACCTTCAATGAGGCTCTTGCTGACGTTCTTACCGACAATCTTTCAGCAGCTTCTGCAGCATTGAAGTGCAACTGCCCTAAGTCTGAGTACCTCCGCGCCATCATCGCTGCCCGCCAGGGCAACAAGGCTGAGGTTGCAGCTCACCTTGCAAAGGCTTCCGAGTGCGAGGCTCTCAAGGCCCGCGCAGCGAAGGACATTGAGTTCGCTCAGTACAGGTAGTATAAAATGACGTTTTGAGACGTTGAACAATACTTTGGGGTGGCTATCTTCAGTCACCCCATTTTTTTGACATACAGGCATCATTGCAGGAAATGAAACTGGACGACATTGCACGGAATCTTCCAGCATACGGAATAGCGGACGAGGTGAACAGGAGCCTCGCAGTCAATCCACGCCTCGTGGTCACCGCTCCTCCGGGTGCGGGAAAGTCCACCTTGCTGCCCCTGACAATGCTGGAAGGCATGGGTGAGGGCGGAAAGATACTGATGCTCGAGCCGAGGAGAATAGCGGCTGTGCAGATTGCCGGCAGAATGGCCGAGCTTGCCGGCTGCCGGGTCGGGGACGAGGTGGGTTACCGCATAAGATTCGAGAACAGGACCTCCGGGAGAACCCGCATTGAAGTATTGACAGAAGGTATCCTGGGCAGGATGCTGGTCGCGGACCCCGGGCTTGAAGGGGTTTCGGCCGTCATTTTTGACGAGTTCCACGAGAGAAGCCTGGCTTCGGACGAGGCCCTGGCATTGGTGCTCGAAGCCCAGAAAATCCTGCGTCCCGACCTGCGGATAGTCATAATGTCGGCCACCATTGACACGGAAGAAATATGCAGGAAGCTGGATGCCCCTCTTATTGAGGGCAAGGGCAGGTTGTTCCCAGTGGAACTGCGTTATGCGCAGAAGGACATTGACCCGGGCAATCCGGCAGAAGAGGTTGCCAGGTGCATTCTTTCGGCTCACAGGGAGAACGATGGGGATCTATTGGCATTTCTCCCCGGCGAGGCCGCGATAAGGCGATGTGCGGAACTTCTGGAGGGAAATCTGGGCAATACCCGCATTTTCCCTCTCTACGGATTGCTGCCGAAAGAAGAACAGCGCATGGCAATCGCTCCAAGCCCTCCCGGAGAAAGGAAGGTCGTCCTGGCCACTTCAATTGCCGAAACCTCACTTACCATCGAAGGTGTGAAGGTGGTTGTGGACTCGGGGCTGTGCAGGAAAATGATTTTCGACAGGCGGAACGGGATGAGCCATCTCGAGACCGTGCGGACCAGCGTCGATATGGCGGACCAGAGGAGCGGAAGAGCCGGAAGAACGGCCCCGGGAGTATGCTACAGGCTATGGACGACAGGGACAATGCAACGGATGCAGGCCTGCAGGACGCCTGAGATCATGGACTGCGACCTGGCCCCGCTATGCCTTGACATTGCCGCCTGGGGCGAAAGCGACATCATGAATCTTCCGTGGATTACGCCGCCGCCAAAGGCCAATTGTCTCCAGGCCGGCTCGCTTCTGGGAAGCCTCGGGGCCATTGACGGGAATGGTCGGATTACCCCTCACGGAAGGTCGATGTCGGCTCTCCCCTGCCATCCCCGCATTGCCCAGATGCTGCTCCGGGCGGACACGCCGGAACTTCGCTCACTGGCCACCGACATCGCTGCGATATTGGAGGAAAGGGACCCGATGCCGCAGGACAATGATGCCGACATAAGGAGCAGGGTCAATGCCCTCAGGCAGGCCCGCAGGCGAGGCGGGAACCTGCGCGGATGGAGCCGTATCGAAAAAATCGCGGCACAATACAGGTCAATGTCCAAAGCTGTGATTGACAATGATATAGCAGGCCCATATACAGCGGGTAAACTCCTCGCAGCTGCCTATCCGGAAAGGATTGCAAGGGCCAATGACAACTGCGGACATTACCAGCTCTCCTGCGGGGACAATGCCTTTGTGGACAGGACGGACGATTTGTCCGCCCACGAATGGCTGGCCGGAGCAGTGCTGGATTCCGCTTCCGGAAGAATATTCCTTGCGGCACCGGCTGACCCCGGGGATCTAGAGGACCTGGCCACGACAAGGAGCAATATAATATGGGACAACCGGAAAGGCGGCATATCTGCCCTCCGGGAAATGAAACTCGGAGTCCTCACCCTGAACGCAAGGCCGATTGACGGGGATATCCGGGATGCCTGTCTCAAGGCTATCTGCGATGCTGCCCCGAAAGAGGGCCTTTCAATGTTCGATTTCTCGGAGGCTGTGGGCAATCTGCAGCGCAGAATCGCCATTGCGGCCGCCTGGCATCCTGAGCTGGAGCTCCCGGATGTAAGCCAGGAGGCCCTTCTGGACAATGCCGGGGAATGGCTGCCGGTTTTTGCCGGCAAGGCATCCACAGTGGCAGAGCTCCGCCGCATTGACCTCTGCCAGGTTATCTGGAGCCGGCTGGCCTACGTTCAGCAACAGGCTGTGGACCGCATTGTCCCGTCACATATCACCGTACCCACGGGCAGCAGGATCAAGGTGGAATACCGTGTCGGAAATGACGTTCCCGTTGTCCGCGTACGTCTCCAGGAATGCTTCGGGATGCTCGATACTCCGAAGGTGGATGACGGCCGTGTGCCCGTCCTGATGGACCTCCTGTCACCAGGCTACAAGAGTGTCCAACTCACATCCGACTTGAGAAGTTTCTGGGCCAATGCCTATTTCGAGGTCAGGAAAGAACTCCGCCGCAGGTATCCGAAACATTTCTGGCCGGATGATCCCGCCTCTGCTTCCGCTGTCCGGGGGATAAAAAGGGGCTGACCCAAAAGCCTGTCATATCGAGCGAACACGCAGTGCGCAGTCGAGATATCTCCTGATAATCAAATCTTTACAGAAGATCTCTCCACTCGCTTCGCTCGGTCGAGATGACAGAAAAGGGGCTTTTTCAGCCCCTTCTCCATATCCCGTAAAAATAACAATCTTACAGCCCGCGGGCCCTGACCAGGGCATCCGGGTCCGGGTCTGCGCCGCGGAACTCGTGATAGAGAACCATCGGCTCCTCACTTCCGCCTCTCTCGAGGAAGGTCTTGCGGAACTTGGCCGCTACCTTCGGATTGTACAGGCCCTTGCTCTCCCAATATTCAAACGCATCCTTGTCCAGGACCTCAGCCCATAGATAGCTGTAGTAGCCGGCATTGTAGCCGCTGTTGAAGATGTGGTTGAAATATGTGCTCCTGTAGCGTGGAATAATCTCATCAATGAGGCCCATTTCCCCGCATACCTTCTTCTCGAAGGCTGCCACGTCGAAGTTGTCCCAGTCAGTCTCCTTGCCGAGCTCATGCCACTTCATATCGAGAATGGAGGCCGCTGCAAGCTCTGTAGTCATAAAGCCCTGGGCGAACTTCGATGCATTGTTTATCTTCGCCACGAGTGAGTCTGGAATAACCTCGCCGGTCTTGTAGTGGTATGCGTAGGTAGAGAGAATCTCAGGCTGGAAGGCCCAGTTCTCATTGATCTGGGAGAAGGTCTCCACGAAATCACGTGCCACGGAAGTACCGCTGACATCCTTGTAACGGCATTTTGAAAGCATTCCATGAAGGGCGTGGCCGAACTCGTGGAAGGCTGTGTTGACCTCGTCAATGGTGAGGAGACCTACTGAGTCGCCAGGCTGGGTGAAATTGCAGACATTCACTACAATAGGGCGTACATCCTTGCCGGAAGCATCCACATACTGCTCCCTGAAATTGGTCATCCACGCTCCGCCCCTCTTGGTGCTGCGCGGGAGATAGTCGGTCATAAACCAGCTGAGCAGGGAGCCGTCGGCATCGGTAACCTTGAATGCCTTGACTTCCGGATGATATACCGGGACATTGTCTGCCGGCTCAAACTTGATTCCATACAGGCGCTCTGCAGCCTGGAAGACTCCTGAGCGGACATTGTCAAGCTGGAAATACTGGCTTGTCTCTGTCTCGTCAAGGGCATACTGCGCCTTGCGTACCTTCTCGGCATAGAACCACCAGTCCCAAGGCTCGATACGGCTGCCTGCAGGAAGCAGGCCTGCCTCAACCTCCTTATCCATAATTACCTGCATGTCAGCAAGTTCCTCCTTTGCCCTGGCAACTGCCTTCTCCATTATCCTGGAAAGGAAGGCATCCACTGTGGCATGGTCGTGCGCCATCTTGTCCTCGAGGATGAAGTCTGCGGAGCAGTCATAGCCAAGCATCGCAGCCTGTTCTGTCCTGAGCTTCATAATTTCGAGAAGAACGGCCTTGTTGTCATTCTCATTGCCGTTGTTGCCCCTTGATGAATAGGCCTTGAAGGCGGCCTCGCGCTTTGCCCTGTCCTCGCAAGTCGTCATGAAATACGGATAGCTTGAAACCGGGATGCCGATGGACTCCTTGAAGGCATTGTTCTCGGCGAGGAGATTGTTGCCGAACTTCTGGGAGAGGACGGCGAGCCTGGTGTTGATTTCCCTGAACCTGGACTGGGATGCCTCGTCAAGGGCTACTCCATTGCTGATGAACTTGTTGTACAGTTTCTTGGTCACCATGTACTCTTCCCTGTCGAGAGTGTCGGCTGCCTCATACACGGCCTTGACCCTCTGGAAGAAGCCCGGGTTCATGAAGATATTGTTCTCGTGCTCGGTCACCATTGGTGTGACCTCTTCAATGACGGCCATCATCTCGTCGGTGGCATTGGACTCGCTCAGGTTGAAGAGTACGCCGAGCGTCCTGCCGAGAATCTCGCCGGAAAACTCGTATGCGGCAATGGTATTGACAAAGGTAGGCGCGGCAGGATTATGTACAATGGCATTGATTTCCGCCTCCTGCTGCTCAATTCCGGCTTTTACAGCCGGGACATAATCTGAATACTGAATTTCGTCGAACGGAGGGATTCCACCCTCTCCGGTCCATTCCTTCAGGAACGGATTGACACTGCAGGATGCTGCGCACATAACTGCCAGGATTGTAGATATCTTTTTCATATTGAACAATATTATTTGGATGCAGAGACGCCGTCGAGGTCAATCAAAGTGAACTGAGGCTCGCCCCTGTAATTGGTAAGAATACCTGTGAAAGAAACTGAGGTGCCGTTGCCCATTGTCTCCGACATCTCCTTGTCGGCGAACTTGGAATAGCCGCTGGTCCTTACGGCGATGGAGGTCTTGCCCATCTTGAAGTACTGGCTTACGGAATATGCCGTAGGCTTGATTTCGAACTTGTGGTCCTTCACCCTGTCAGGACCGTTGCCGATTTCCGCCTCATCCCAGACGCCTGAATAGAGATATTCCGTGAACTTGGACTTGGACATTGCCCAGGTGGTTATGCCCCAGGCGTTCTTGTTCTCCTCATCGAGGAAAATCCTGTTGGAGGTGAGCTTGGTGTTGCCGTCCGGATTGACATAGACAAGGCAGAAGATGGTCTTGGTGTAGCTCAATCCATTGATGGTCACATATTTGCCCATATAATCCTCGGATGTAAGGTCAGCCTCGGAAATAACTTCCGGCTGCACTGGCTTGTCGAGTGCTCCCTTGAAAACGTGGTTCTCAATGATGAGTTTCACCTCCATGTAAGCGCTCTCGTAGTCACCGGTGATGTCCTCGTAGCCGAGCTGTTTGGAACCCTCGTAGTCGCCCACCACGAGATCCTTGCACTTCACGTAAATCCACTGGCCGAGCTTGTAGTCATTGTACAGGCCGGTGAGACCAATCTTGAGTTCAATGCCCGCAGTGCCGTCCTGGATGTAGAAGCTCTTGTAGAAATTGCCGGAGGCGTCGGAAGTGGTGACCTGACCCTTGATGACATAGTCTTCGGTAATCTTCACAGGACCATCCTTGTACATCTCCTTGAGTTCCTTGATAGTTATCGGGGTCTGGGCTGCGAAATCCGCATCCGTGTAGATTCTCTGGTCGGCCGGCTCGTCGTATTTGCCGGTGAATACAGGCCCGAACTCATCACAGGCGCAGAAAGCGGCTGCGGCAATGACGATGGCGACTGGCTTGAATATATTCTTCATAATCATTTTAGAATCTGAAATAGAGGTTCAACATATAGTTCACTCCGACCATGTAGAAATACTTGGAGTCGAACCTGTAATACCTGGTCAAATCCTCGGAGTCAATGAGGCGGGTCTGCTCGTAGCCGCCTGTCTTGACACTCTTGGTATTGAGAATGTTCTTCACTTCGAGGGAGAATCCGATATTGTACTTCCTCTGGATGTACCAGGACTTGCCAATATTGGCATTGAGGATGAAGGCGTGCTTGAACCTCTCCTGTGATGCCATATACTCCTCCTCTTCGGCTGACCACTGGCCGTCAGGTCCGAGGACGGCGAGGTCGGTGCGGTAGAGAGGGTTCATGTCGAGATACATCTTGTCAAAGTACTGGAGGTCAATGCCGGCGAAGAGATAGTTGTTGGCATAGTTGAGACCGAGGTTGGCCGCAATCTGCGGAGTACTAGGCACATAATGCTTCACCTTCTTGTCGAAAACCGGGTCGCCGAACTTGTCGAGAATCACATTGCCCTCGCTGTCCCTCTTGTAGCTTGAATGGTAGGACCAGTATGGCACAATGTCATCCATCACAATCTGGTCGCTGTTGTCAATGGTCTGGACAACCCGCGGAGTGGAGGTATAGACATATTCACCCCAGTTCAATGCTCCCTGGAGGGAAAGTCCCGTTAGAGGGAGAGGAATCTGGAAACCGAGCTCGATACCGCAGTGACGCTCGTCAATTCCGCTCATCGCGAAGTTGGTGAACGAGTTCTGGGAGTCGTCGTAGAAACTCATCAGGTCGGTCTGGTCTGCGATCTTGGTGTAGTAGCCGGTCACCCTGAGGCTGTAGTTGTTCTTGTTGAACGCATAAGTGAGGTCGGCGGACACTGTCTTCTGGACCTGGAGATTGCTGGCCAATGTATTGCGTGTCCTTGGCGAGATGAAGGACTCCGTGAACAGAGGTGCCTCGGTGAAGTATCCGGCATTGGCCCAGATCCTGTGAGGACCATAGTTCCAGCTCACACCACCCTTCACGCGGTATGTGAAGAAACTTGATACTGCAGACTTGCCGTAGGAAGTGTCAGGGAAGAGACCCTTCTGGACATTTCCGAACCTCCAGAATGAGTCGTAACCGCCCTGTGCGGCAACCCAGGCCTTCCACTGGCCGGCCTCGAAGCCGAGATTCGCCCACAATGTGGCATTGCGGACATTGGCGTAATAGTCATAGCCGTACTTGTCACCCTTTTCCACGAGCTGTGGATGACCGTACTGGTAATAGTACTGGAGGTCATTCTGTATTGCAATGTCACTGGATGCGAAGTCACGCTCGGCGAACTGGTCAATGTTGACATAGTAGTCACCTCCGAGGAGGTCCTTGATAATCTTGTAGTACTCCGTGCGGTTCCAGCGGAATGTCGCTCCGCCCTTTAGAGTGAAGTACTTAGGGAAAAGATACTTGGCAGTGAGGCCGAAGTTCAGGTCGTTCTGGTCCTGGCGTCTCTCCTCCTGCACATATTTCGAGCGGTTCCTTTCAGGGTCGAAACGGGTATCCACATTGTTCCTGTTGACATTGTACATCCTGTCCCAGTTGACGTGGCGGACATCATTGTAGTTGTATATCCACGCCTCCTCGGCCCAGCCTGCCTGGAACGGGGAATCACGCTTGGCGTAGTTCTCGTCCTCATTGTAGAAATAGCTCGGGAGGTTCCTGTAGTAGTCCGGACGCGGGTCGGCTGCATCATACCAGTCGAGGGCGGAATAACCGTTGCGTCCGGTCCTGTAGATAGCCGTGGCATCGAGGCTGAAGTTGAACTTCGGCGTCCAGGTGTACTTGAGCACGGCGACCGGCTCGTGGTTGTTGCGCACCCTTGAGTTGCGGATCTTGCCGTCCTGCCAGCCCCAGTTGGAGTTGTAGTAGTTGCTTCCGACAAGGTCATAGACCTCCTGGGTGGAGGAGTTCTGCGCACCTCTCTGGACAGGTGAACCGAAAACGGAGAAGCTGAGCCTGTGGATGTCGTTCCAGTTCTTCTCGGCTCCGGCCCAGTAAGCTATTGACCTGTAATATACTCCGTCAATCCAGTCGTTGCCTCCGGCCCTTACGGAGACATTGGCAGCGAATGACCAGCCGTTGTCCATCTCGCCGGTGGCGTATGAACCCATCAGCCTGAGACGGTACATCGCACTGTTGCTCAATACGCTGAAACGCCAGCCCTTGCGGACCGAAGATGCGGTTCCGGTGATGTTGGTTATACCGTTGTATCCTCCGACACCATAGTCCAATGAGCCGACTCCGCTGGTCGTCTCCTTGTCGCGGGTGGCCTCGTTGAGACCTGACCAGAGAGACCATGGAGTGTAGCCGGTCACGGCATCATTGAGCCTGATTCCGGCGAGATAAACATCCTGGGAATTGCTGTCGAAACCTCTCTGGCGAAATCTTATCGCACTGAACTTGTAGCCTGCAGTATTGTCGAAAACATCTGAGGATGAGGACAATACGGTCGGAATGTTCTGATATCCGGAGTCGTCCATGTCGAGGTCCGCAAAACTGGATTCGTCCACTTCGGTGAGAACCTGCTCAGGCTGCATGGTGACGAACATCAGGTTGCGCATAAATCCCTCCACGGCGACATTGACACGGGAAGCGACGAAGCCGTCCGCCTCCACGAGAATGGTATAGCTGCCGTTTTCAAGGTCTTCGATTACGAAGTCACCGTTCTGGTCAGAAGTCAGTCTGGCTGCTGTGCCCTCCGCATCAGTCAGGGTAAGCCTGGCCTCGGCAATCGGAACACGTCCCGACCTGCTGACAATCTTACCTTTGATACCGCCTGTCGGTGACTGGGCGAGAGCCGCCACGCATACAAGCATTGAGAGCATCAATGAAAGTATCTTCTTCATTGTCAATATTATT
>JBJEBP010000304.1:0-23936 GCA_051870135.1 Candidatus Cryptobacteroides sp.
AAGTAATCGACAGACGTGGTACCGTCGAGTCCAAGAACACAGTATCAGACAACACCGAGATTGAACAGATGAACCAGCGTTCCATCTTCTCCACCCCACTGTATGCGGAGTTCATGGACACCAAGTTCAATATCATTGACACTCCGGGTGCCGATGACTTCGTCGGAGGAGCCGTATCGGCATTCAAGGTGTGTGAGAACGGAATCCTCGTCATCAATGCACAGCAGGGCGTCGAGGTCGGGACTGAGATTTTCGCCCGCTATGCGGAGCAGTACAAGGTCCCTGTAATCATTGCTGTCAACCAGCTCGACAGCGAAAAAGCTGACTGGGATACAGTCCTTGCCAGCATGAAGGAAGCTTTCGGACCGAAGCCTATCGTCGTTCAGTTCCCTGTAAATCCGGGTGCTTCATTCGACGGTTTCGTGGATGTCCTCAAGATGAAATATTATCATTTCAAGGATGAGAACGGTACCCGCGAGGATCTTGAGATACCTGCTGAGCTGCAGGACGAGGCTGAGCTCCTCCGCCAGGCTCTCATCGAGAAGGCAGCCGAGTACGACGACACTCTCATGGAGAAGTTCTTCGAGTCTGGCGCCCTTACCGAGGATGAGATCAGGAAGGGTCTCGGCATCGGTATCCGCCAGGGTGACGTGCTCCCGGTATTCTGCCTTTCAGCCAAGAAGGATATAGGTGTCAAGAGGCTTATGGAGTTCACAATCCGCACTTCCGCTTCTCCTGAAATCACCAGGTCGGTGACCAAGGACGGTGGCGAGATTGAGTGCAAGCAGAATGCTCCTACCTCTTTGTTCATATACAAGACAGACGTTGAGCAGCACCTTGGAGAGGTATCATACTTCAAGGTGATGAGCGGTGAACTTGATGAGGGAATGGACCTCGAGGATGCCGAGACAGGCAATAGGGAGAGGATTTCCGCCATCTACGCAGTAGCCGGAACCAAGAAGGAGAAGGTAAGCGGCCTCAATGCCGGAGATATCGGATGTACCGTCAAGCTCCGTGCTGGCAAGACCAATGTAACTCTCTCCCAGCCTGGAACAGGCATTTCCTACGAGAACATCAAGTTCCCTGCATCCAAGTACCGTACAGCCATCAAGGCCAAGGTTCAGGCTGACGAGACCAAGCTCGGCGAGGCTCTCAACAAGATTACTGCCCAGGACCCTACAATCATCGTGGACTACTCCAAGGAATTGAAGCAGACCATCCTCAGCGGACAGGGTGAGCAGCATATCAATGTGGTCAAGTGGAGACTCCAGAATGAGTTCAAGATTGAAATCGAGCTCTTCGCTCCGAAGATTCCTTATCGCGAGACCATTACCAAGACCGCCAATGCCGAGTACCGTCACAAGAAGCAGTCCGGTGGAGCCGGCCAGTTCGGTGAGGTTCATCTCCTCGTATGTCCTATTGTTGAGGGAGTTCCTTTCACCAACAAGTTCAAGATTGACGGAAAGGATGCGGTCCTCAATGTGAAGAGCCAGGAGTCCTACAACCTCGACTGGGGCGGAAAGCTTGAGTTCTACAACTGTATTGTAGGAGGTGCAATCGATGCACGCTTCATGCCTGCCATCCTCAAGGGTATAATGGACAAGATGACCGAGGGCCCTCTCACCGGTTCATACGCCCGTGATATCAGGGTATTCGTGTATGACGGAAAGATGCACCCGGTTGACTCCAATGAAATCTCCTTCGTGCTTGCTGCAAGAAATGCCTTCAAGGAGGCCTTCCGCAACGCCGGTCCGAAGATCATGGAGCCGATTTACAATCTTGAAGTCCTGACACCGAGCGAATATATGGGAGCCTGCATGTCAGACCTCCAGAACAGAAGAGCCATCATCGAGGGAATGGGAAGCGAGAAAGGATTCGAGGTCATCAAGGCCCGTGTTCCGCTCGCAGAACTCTATCGCTACTCTACGGCATTGAGTTCACTCACTTCCGGAAGCGCTACATTTACGATGCAGTTTGCTGATTATCAGCCTGTTCCTGGCGATGTTCAGACCAAGCTCCTCGCAGATTACGCAGCTCAGGAGGGTGAAGAGTAACTATTGAAATGAATAAGTAAAGGGAGGGATGACCGCAAAGTCTTCAGGCTTTCAGTCATCCCTTTTCCATTACAGGGTGACAGACGATGGTTCCGTTGTCTTCATTTTCATTTTCGGCGGGAAATTACTATTTTTGAAGATTGGAAAATAAACTACACGCAATATGGCAAATATCGAAGAACTGAAAAGGATTTCGTCCCAGGTCAGAAGGGACATTGTCCGTATGGTTTCAGCCGCCCAGTCAGGGCATCCGGGCGGATCATTGAGCAGTGCGGATGTGCTTACCGCATTGTATTTCAATGTGATGAACATTGACCCGGCCAACTGGACCAGGGAGAGCAAGGGTCAGGATATCTTCATCCTCTCGGCAGGTCACATAACCCCGGTCTATTATTCTCTTCTTTCCAGAAGGGGATTCTTCCCGGTTGAGGAACTTGCTACATTCCGCAAGTTCGGGACCAGGCTACAGGGACATCCTTCAGTGGAAAAAGGGCTTCCGGGCATTACCCAGGCTTCCGGTTCCCTCGGGCAGGGACTTTCCGCCGCAGCCGGTGCCGCATTGGGCAAGAAGATGGACGGGGATGCTTCCAGAGTTTATGTTCTCTGCGGTGACGGTGAGAGCGAGGAAGGCCAGATCTGGGAGGCTGCAATGTTTGCATCGCACCACAAGCTGGACAACCTCATTGCCATTACCGACTGGAATGGCCAGCAGATTGACGGAACAGTGGACGCTGTTTCCGGACAGGGCGATCTCGAGTCCAAGTGGAAGGCTTTCGGCTGGAATGTCATTGTAGCGGACGGCCACGATTTCGAGGCCATCCTTGCCGCATTCGACAAGGCCAAGGAGAGCAGGGAACTTCCGACAATGATTCTTTTCAAGACTGATATGGGCCACGGAATCGACTTTATGTCAGGCACTTGCAAATGGCACGGCAAGGCTCCGTCCGCTGAGCAATGCGAGCAGGCCCTCGCCCAGATTGAGGAGACTCTCGGGGATTATTGATTCATTTGTTAATGCAAAAACGAAAGACAATGAAATACACAGATACCGGTAAGAAAGATACCAGAAGCGGCTTCGGAGCAGGACTTTACGAGGCCGGAAAGCAGGATTCCAGAGTAGTTGCCCTCACGGCCGACCTCAAGGGCTCCCTCAAGATGGACAAATTTGCCGATGAATTCCCGGAAAGATTCGTCCAGTGCGGCATTGCCGAGGCCAATATGATTGGCGTGGCGGCAGGACTCGCCATCACCGGCAAGATTCCGTTCGCCGGCTCTTTCGCGGAGTTCGTTACAGGCCGTGTCTATGACCAGATCCGTCAGGAAGTATGCTACGGCGAGACCAATGTCAAGATAGCCGCATCCCACGCCGGCATTACCCTTGGTGAGGACGGTGCCACCCACCAGACAATGGAGGATATCGCATTGATGCGCGCCCTCCCCGGAATGGTTGTCATCAATCCTTGCGACTACAACCAGACCAAGGCTGCCACAATTGCCGCCGCCAAGTATGAAGGCCCTGTATATCTCAGGTTCGGCCGTCCTTCCGTGCCGAATTTTACACCTGAGGACCAGGAATTTGAAATCGGGAAGGCCTACGTGATGAACGAGGGCAAGGATGTGACTATTTTCGCTACCGGACACACTGTCTGGGAGGCCTTGAAGGCTGCTGATATTCTTGAAAATGAGGGCATTTGTGCGGAAGTCATTGACATTGCCACTATCAAGCCTCTTGACGAGCAGGCAGTTGTGGAGTCAGTGATGAAGACGGGAGCAGCCGTCGTGGCAGAGGAGCACAATATGCCGGGCGGACTTGGGGAACTCATTGCCGGAGTGCTTGCCGCGCGCCGTCCTGCGCCGATGGCGTATGTCAATGGCGGGGACAAGTTCGGCCAGACCGGCACACCGGCCCAGCTTATGGCTGCGTATGGTATTGATGCTGAACACATTGCCGAGGCTGCGAAATCTGTCATTGACAGAAAATAGAAGCCCTGCGGCTGGCCTATGCAGGACAATGAAATCATCAAGCTGTTCCGGGAAGGGAACAGGGAGAGGGCATTCACGGAGATAGTCAAGGCTTACAGCGAAAGGCTCTTCTGGTATGTCCGCCGCTACGTTTCCTCCCACGAGGACGCTGATGATCTTGTCCAGGACATATTCGTCAAGATTTGGGCTGCGCTTCCTTCATTCAGGGGGGAGTCGCAGCTTTTCACTTGGTTGTACAGGATTGCCACCAATGAGGCCCTGAACCATGTCCGCCGGCAGAAAGTGCGTGCGGCATTGACTTTCAGGCCTATCGATGCCGAGATGGAAAGGCGGGTGGACGAGGATCCCTGGTTCAATGGGGACGAGGCGGAGAGGACGCTTATGAAGGCATTGCAGAAACTGCCTATGAAGCAGCGTGTGGTGTTCTCGATGAGGTATTTCGAGGATATGAGCTATGAGGAGATTTCCGAGGTGACAGGTACGTCCGTGGGTGCCCTGAAGGCATCATACCACATTGCCAGCACGAAATTGAAGGAGGAACTTCTGGAAAAAACGGGACAATGATTTTACTTTCAGTACAATATGGTGTCTAACATAGGAATCTGGAAATTATGATGGAGAAACATTTGAAAGAATCTTATTCTGTGCCGGACGGCTATTTTGACAGTCTGGAGGAGAGGTTGTCCCGCATTCCTGCCATGTCTTCCGACAGGCAGCGCGGAGCCTTTTCAGGGATGAAGCCATATCTTTCGCTTGCAGCGTCATTCCTGATTATTTTCGCAGTCGGGACAGTAGTCCTTCGGCTTTCATCCCAGGCTCCGGAGGAGGACCTTTCGTATCTTGAAAGAATCAGGCTTGCCGACCTTGTACCTGTAACTGACCCGGGTCTCCTTTACCTTCAGGACGGAGAGGAAGCCGAGTATGACGAATTGGAACAATATCTTATTGAGAGCGGAACGACTCTCGAACAATTGGAATACTACTATGAAGGAGATAATTAAATTTCTGGCGGTGACAATCGCCATTGTGCTAATGTCTGCGCAGCCGTCTTCGGCCTGCTGTGCCCACGACAAGGATTCGCACGACCGGATGAGGGCCGAGAGAGTTGCCTATCTTACTGCCGCAATGGATCTTACCCCTGCGGAGGCCGAAAAATTCTGGCCGGTGTACAATGATATGGAAAAGGCTCGCAAGGAGGCTTTCCGTAAAGTGATGGTAGCCTACGATGCCCTCAAGAAAGCTCTTGATGAGGGCAAGCCCGAGAAGGAAATCTCCACTCTTCTGAACCGTTATGTCGAGGCAATGAAGACTTCCAGGGATGTCGAGGCCCGGTTTACTCCGCAATTGACCCGTATTGTATCGGTAGAGAAGGTGGCAAAGTTGTTCGTGGGCGAGGAGGAGTTCCGCAGGATGCAGATCGGCCGCTGGAATGACAGGAAAGACTAATGTACCCGGTGCGGGGCTATGCAAACAGATAAAAATCTTTGACAAGGGAGAGATACCGTCTGGTATAGCTCCCTTTTTCCATCAATACCAGGCAGTCTTCGGCGGCAGTGACCCCTTTGTCTCCGGTTACGAAAGTAACGATTATCCTGGACGGGTTCTTCCGTTCTACCGTCTTGATTCGCAGGATGTTAGCAGGATACAATCCGTGCATTCTCCCATATCGGAGTAGGTCTTTTTCCTGGTCAGCGGGGAGGATGATGCACAGCCTGCCGCCATCATTGAGCCTGGATTCGGCAAACTCCAGGATATCCCTGAATGACAACCCGTCCCCGGTATGTCTTGCCGTGGCCTTGCGGATATCAGGGTTGGTCAGCGAATCATCGTAATATGGCGGGTTGGAAACAATGAGGTCGAATCTGCTTTCCGGCTCATAATCCGAAAGGGGAGTGTTCAATGCCTTCAGGATGCCGCTCCAGGGGGATGCCAGGAAATTTTCTCCGGCCTCCGCGGCTGCATCCACGTCTATGTCAATGCCGGTTATCATTGTCCCTTCAGGGGCATCATCTGCAGCAGGGCATAGCCTCTGGGCCAGCATCAATGCTATTGTGCCTGTCCCGGTACCAATGTCAAGTATCTGCCTGTCAGATGGTTGCAGGGGAGCGGAGGCACCGAGCAACACACCGTCGGTATTGACCTTCATTGCCGACTTCTCGTTCCTGACATCGAATTTCTTGAAATGGAAGAAGCTCATTCCGCATTGATAAAGAGTCCGTCCTTCATGAACAGGGACCTGTCGCACATTCTGGCGAGTTCAGGGTCGTGTGTTACAATGACAATGGTCTGGCCAAACTCATCCCGGAGGCGGAAGAAGAGATTGTGTATTTCACTCTTGGTTACGCTGTCAAGATTGCCTGAAGGCTCGTCGGCGAAGAGGACTGCAGGACGGTTCACAAGGGCCCTGGCGATGGCCACCCTCTGCTGCTCGCCTCCGGAAAGTTCCGACGGCTTGTGGGTAGTCCTTTCCGCAAGTCCCATTGTATCAAGCAGTTTCAATGCCTCATCCTTGGCGGTCTTCTCACTTTTCCCGGCAATCAGGGCCGGGATCATCACGTTTTCCAGAGAGGTGAACTCCGGGAGAAGATGGTGGAACTGGAAGACGAAGCCGAGTTTGAGATTGCGGAAACGGCTGATTTCCTTGCGGCCCAGCCCGGTCACATCGGTCCCGTCAATGATGAGAGATCCCGCATCGGGAGTGGACAGTGTTCCGAGAATCTGGAGCAATGTGGACTTGCCGGCCCCGGATGCTCCCATTATGGAGACAACCTCGGATTTCTCTACCTGCAAGTCAATGCCTTTCAGGACTTTGAGTGTCCCGAAAGATTTCACTATACCTTTGGCCTCTATCATCATTGTCTTAACGGATTATAGCCAATCACTTGTGTTGACCGTGCCTTTCGGAGCATTCGGGACATTCGGGAAGTAGGTGAATCCCGTTATTTTCTCCAGCTCCTCGATGGATATGATGTCCTTTGCCTGCGGCTTGTGGCTCTTTTCAATATTGTGCCTGAGCACGAAGGCGGCGCATTTCAGCTCGCTTGCGGAACAGTTCAGTACAGATTTGCCGGTGTTTCCGGACTTTGTGCGGAGCACGGCGTAGTAGAACATTGTCGGACAAGAAACATCGGTCCTGCCTCCGAAAGATATGGTTTTCGGGTCACAGGTCTGGTTGTAGGCATCCGTGTATTTCTCAAAATAGCATCCCACGACCTCGTAGAGGGTGTCGGCGCAGACAAGCCCGTCCACGTGCTCTTCAAGGGCATTCCAGGCAGCACCACCATTGTTGAACGTGTCGCTGTACTGGGGGGCGATGTTCGTGTAGTAGAACACCTGCTGGTTGGTAGGTTTGCTGGAAGTCCTCTCCGCAGATCCGAGCATGTGGCCCTTGTTGCAGCCGCCACCAGTGGATTTTGAGGAATACTGGATGTCAGCCGGGATGTCAGGGTCCCTCTGGTAGGCATCTGTCCTGCCGGAACCGCCAACATACATGTCGTGCCTCGGGGCGGCCACCCACATAGGACAATGATGGACTCCGCTATAGCATACGGTATAGTTCCTGGCGGTCTTGCCGCCGCTTCTCTCCCCGCCGGCGCAGAGATGATATGCATAGTACAACTCATCTCCGTCATCAATTTTCCCGTTCTTGTCAGCGTCTGTTATTACCGGGAGCTCGAACCAGGCATATCCGGCTGTGGCAGGAGGGACAACATCTTCCTTGTTGTCACCTTCATTGCCGTTTCCGGAGTTGTCCCCGTTACCATTGCCGTTGTTCTCCTCCTGCTCATCATCCCCGGACGGCCCCGGCAGCAGAGGCTCCTCCTTCTGGCAGGCTGCCAGAACCGCCAATGCCAGAAACATACTCAAGTATCTTTTCATTGTCATTGTCAAATTTTACCAAAGATACTGCTTTAGGCGGGATAATGCAAATGCGGAATATTTTTACGATATTTGCGTATGCCGTCAAGGCGCCGAACCACTCTGAAACAAACCAATAACAATTCATCACAATGAAAAACTCTGTCAAATACCTTCCTGCCATTGCCCTGGCTGCAATATCCTGCGGCCGGAAAGAAACCGTGCAGCGGCCCAATGTACTTCTTATTGTAGCGGATGACCTGGGAATGGGCGATATCAGCATCTACGGGGACGGGGCTATCCAGACCCCGAACATTGACTCGCTTGCCCGCGGGGGAAGGATGTTCTGCAATGCGTACGCCACTTCGGCCACATCCACTCCGAGCCGCTATGCAATGTTCACCGGACTCTATCCTTGGCGCAATGCGGATGCCAAGATTCTGCCGGGAGATGCCCCTCTTCTCATACCTACGGACATCCCGACCTTGCCGAAAATGATGCAGGAGGCCGGTTACAATACCGGAGCCATCGGCAAATGGCATCTAGGAATGGGGGACGGAAACGTTGACTGGAACACTCAGATTACCCCTGCTGCCAATACGGTCGGCTTCGACTATACCTGCCTCATTGCCGCTACAAATGACAGGGTTCCGACTGTCTATGTGCGTGATGGCCAGGTAGTTGGCCTGGACCTGGAAGACCCGGTATACGTCAGCTACAAGGAGAATTTCGATGGGGAGCCTACTGCATTGACCAATCCGGAAATGCTCAAGATGAGATGGCATCACGGCCATAACAACTCCATTGTCAACGGAATACCGCGCATCGGCTTCATGAAGGGCGGCCAGAAGGCAAGATGGGTCGATGAGGACATGGCCGATTTCTTCGTCGGGGATGTCAAGGATTTCATTGACAGGCAGAGTGCCGACAAGCCGTTCTTCCTCTATTACGGCCTTCATCAGCCTCACGTTCCGCGCGCTCCGCATTCCCGTTTCGTGGGCAGCACTGACCTCGGTCCGAGAGGTGACGCCGTGGTCGAGGCTGACTGGTGCGTGGGTGAGGTATTGTCTTACCTCAATGCCAAAGGCTTGCTGGACAATACTTTGGTGATTTTCACCAGCGACAATGGCCCGGTAATCAATGACGGATACTACGATGATGCGGAGGAAAGGCTCGGCTCACACGACCCGAGATGCGGAACCCGCGGCGGAAAGTACAGTCTCTATGACGGCGGCACCCATATTCCGCTCATCGTTTACTGGAAGGGCCATGTGACGGCAGGCCTGTCAGACGACCTCGTGTCCCAGCTGGACTTCTTTGCCAGCCTCGGACATCTCGTCGGCGGCAATGTGCCAGACAGCATTGACAGCCGCGACCATCTTGACACCTTCCTTGGCAACAAGGGTGAAGCCCGTGAAAGCATTGTCCTCGAAGCCCAGGGCCGTCTCTGCTACCGTTCTGGCGATTATGCATTGATTCCGCCTTACAAGGGCCCTGTGGCCAATATTACCAAGAATGAACTCGGCAATCTTGACCATTGGTCACTCTTCAACCTGAAGGAGGATCGCGGACAGCTCAATGATCTCTCGGCTTCGCAGCCGGAAGTTCTCCAGCAACTCAAGTCCGATTTCCTTGCCGCCACCGGCAGCTTCTTCCATACAAATGTTGAAGAGGAGGAGTTGAAATAGCGCTGCATTGACAAAAAAAGAGGGGCTGGACAAACAGCCTCTCTTTTTTGTATCCCTCCCGGGTGTTCTGCCTGTCATCTCGACCGAACGAAGCGAGTGGAGAGATCTCCTACAAATCCACCTCAACGTAAGCCGGATAGAGCCGATAAGGGTCGTAATAAAGTGCGCAACTGTTCACAAGGTTCTCTACTTTGAGCTCAGGAACGCCCTTCCAGGCCTGCTTGCCATTGATATTGATGGTAACTTCCTGGGTGAGGTCCACCAGCTCGCTGCCGAGGAATATGCCCAGCTTGCCGCCGCTGACAGCGGTGTACTGCTTGTTGTAGGCAATCGGCATACCGTGCTTGCTTTCCCAGGCCGTAGCCGTGTAGCTCACCTTGTTGACCGTGATATCCACAGTGTTGCCGGTGATGGTCATCTCATAGCATCTGCGCTCGGTAGGCTTCGAGGTCTCAGGAATGTAGAGATTGTAGAAGCCCCTCCTGTAGATGCCGTCCTGCTCCAGACGCTCCCAATAGACGTATTTCGGATTGGTCTTGCGGGTCTTGTCTATGAGCCACGGAATAGTGTCGTAATACAGTAGGTTGGCGGTGCCGTGATATGCGCCCTCGACCACGTCAATCTTGTGCTCATAGTAGCCCGGATGCGCAGCCTGGAGTCTCTCGAAATCGGCCTTTGCGGCTGCCGTGAGGGCATTCCTGCCATAACTGTCATCGAGCGAGCCGGTCCTGAGGCAGAATGCGATGTTGGCACTGTTCTCGGACGGTGCGTTCACGAGAGGCTCTCCTCCGGCAATAGGACCTACGCCTGCGAGATAGTCAGCGTAGAATGAGGCCAGCCTCTGGCTGCCGTATGCTCCCTCGGAAATGCCGAAGAAGAAGAACCTGTTCGGGTCAATGTCGCTGTCCCCGAGGAAAATCTGGCGGATAATCTTGTCCCAGACATACTGCTTGCCTTTCTGCCACCAGCGGTAGAAGCTGAACCCTTCCGTCGTGATTCCGTTGGGGATACGAGGCACGAAATAGGCGGACGGTCCGGCCTTGACATAGTCCTGGGAGCAGAGGCTGTATCCTGTGTTCCATTCGGATGACACTCCGCCCGAGCCGTGGAGATATACGAATGCCGGGAAACCGTTCTCCGGCTTTGAACCTCCGCCGTAGCCCCAGTGATAGTTCATCTTGACCACTTCCCCAGTATTATTCCAGGAAGAGCCGTTGTATTCCCATTTCGTCTCGAGCTCGGTAGGGAGTTTGAAATAGCTGAAGTCTTTCTCACTGTCAAATGCGATGACTTGCTTGAGTTTTTCCTCCGAGAAAGAGTCATTGGCCGACTTCCAGATCTTCCAGACCTGGTCCTTCCTTCCCTCAATCTTGTCAGCCTCGACAATATCCTTTGCAGAATATGTGTCCATACCTGCTCCGGTGTATCTCTGCAGGCTACCGAGTTCATTCAGGAAGAATTGCTTTATTCCGGCCTCGTCGGCAAGGGCGGCAAGTTCATCTCCCGGTTTGTCGTCATCTGGTTTTTTGTCATCGTCCGGCTTTTTGTCATCATCCGGATTTTTGTCGTCTGGATCCCCATTGTCGGGTTTTCCATTGTTGTTGATGTCTTCCTTGTTGTCGTCCGAGCAGGAATACAGGACCGGAACGGCCACTGCGAGGCCCAGAATCACGAATAGTCTGAATATACGTTTCATAATACCTTGATTGTCAATAGATTAAAATTCACCTACGCTCCATATTCCGTCGCCTCTGCGTTTGAACCATACGTCCACGATCCTGCCGAGTTCCATAGGAGTCTTGTCAGTCTCCTGCATTACCCCGGCGGCCGAAGTGGCATTGTACATTTCTTTCTTTGAGTCATATACGACGCATTTGTTGGCCTTATATCTCACATCTTTCATGTTCACCACGATTACGCTGCCGTCTTCGAGGCCGAGAGCAGTCCACCACATATTGTAGTTTCCTTCTCCGGATACACTTACAATATTGGCTCTCAATGGTTTGTCGAAATACGGCGTGGCTTCGAGCGTCCTGTTCCGGAGGTCATAGACATAGAGCTGGTTGCCGACTGCCAGCATTGCGTAAGGGCAAGGATAGCTGTTGTATGCGTAAGGGGAGATGTATAGATCGTCAGGGTCGCCCGGCAGTCCCTTGATTTCCTCAATGCGGGCACGGGTCACCTTGTACTCGAAATTGCCGCGTCCGAAATTGGTCCTGCTGATCCACATTTCCTGGAGGAAATAGCGCCCGTCCCTCTTGAAGAGCACGAATGTGGAGGTGTATTCCCGGACGAAGATAGTTCCTGTGGTATAGCCGATTGTGAATACCTTCTCTGCCGCGCTCATATCCTCGGGGCTGATGTACATTGACTGTGAGCCGTCATCCGAGCTGACAGAGGACTCGTTCTGGATGTCCAGGATAGGGAAACTGTGGCCTGCGCCGACGTCGCCCTCCTGCATATCCCATTCCACGGAGCCGCCCGAGTCGCAGACGTGGAACATCCTCTTCCGGTTGGAGTCATATACTACGCAGGCGTTCGGGCTGATGCTGAACGGATGCATGTACACTGAACATCCGGATACTGCTTCCCCGTCAAACTCCAGCCGGTTGTTCAGGAATTTTCCGGAGTGGAAGAGTTTATTGGTGTTCTTCACCCTGGTGTAGATATGGCCGTCCTGGTCAGTGACAAGGTCAACCCTGGTCATCATCATCGCCTGGCTGACATAGTCCATTCCGGCAGGGTAGGAACCGTTCGGGAAAACGGCCTCGAGACTGCCAATAGGGTCTTTCCTGAAGGTCTTGCCGTCGATGTCGATTGCTCCTCCCTTCGTCATCACTAGAATCTGTCCCACGGTAGTCTTGTCGTTGCAGTAATGCTCGTGAATACCGATCGGGCCGGCAGGGAGATCCTCCCCGTTTTCCGCGAAATACAGGTCCGGATACTCGGTATAGGTCCTCATCACCCTTCCCGGATTGGAGCTGTTCTCCTCAATGTCGGCAATTCCGGCCACATCCTCGCTCTTCCATTTGATGAACGAGAGGCTGCTTTTGCCGTTCTCCTTCTCGGAGAGGACGAGCACTCCGTAGGCATCATATATGGCCTTGACATTGACAGTAACTCCTGCGAAGGTCTGGATATCCGTGACCGGGTCCGTGACCACGAGGAGCAATGTCTTCTTGTCAATCAGTTCGTCCGGAGTCCACTCGAAGTCCAATGTGGTCCACTCGTCCCTTGTCTCGCCTTCCAGTGAGCCGAGATACCATCGGTACTCAAGCCGCTCCGAGTCACCCTGTCCCGAGGTGAAGTTCAGTTTCGGGTGGATTGAAATAGTCTCTCCCTTCGTGATATTGTAAGGGTTCGCGCAGTTCAGGTTGATGCTCAATGCATTGACATCGTGATACTCGTAGTTGCCCTTGTCCTTGTAGCAACCCTGCAGGCCCAGGGCTATCGCCAGGACCGCAGCTATGTGCAATATGTTCTTGTAGAGCTTCATAGAGATTCGATTAGATGATTGGTAACTCCATCGGGGAACCGTCCTCCTCGGTGATTCCGTTCTTCTCAATGTACTCCTTGAATCCGAGAACGAGTTCGCGGAGTTCCGAAGGCTCGAGGTCCGAGATGTCTGTCAGGCCGCAGTAGTTGTAGAAGGCATTGTACTTGGCAGGGGAGTATTCTCCGAGGTAGCAGAGTGCAATGAATTCCGTCCACCATTCCGGCTTGAGCGGGGTGTTGTCGTAGATGACTTCAGCGGTGAGCTGATCTTCATATCCGAGGTCGAAATGCTTGCCTGCAAGGAGAAGAATGGTGAGCTTGACCTTTTCATTGTCCATCCTCGGGGTCTTGAACAACTTGATTTTCAGGTCGGTAGTGATTTCTCCGGCCTTGAGTACAGGGGCTTCGATTTCATATTCATTTTCCAATGCGGTGGTAACTTCTTCCACCACGGCCACCTCGAAAGGCCTGTCGTAGTCAGTGACGTGGCCGATGAGGTTCACCTTGAAGCTGACTTCCATTTCGGATGCTCCGGCGTAGGAGGCGAATGACTTGGTCAGATGGGCCAGGTCAATGGATTCCCCGTCCACGAAGTCCTCCTGCTGTATGTAAAGCATGCTCTTGGCTGTGAATGTAGGTGTCTCCTGCTCCTTGCATCCCATCAATGCGAGAACTCCAGCCAATGCCATATATTTGATAATCTTTGTCATAGCCATACCTCCATTAGAAAATTGTCTCGTTTTCAGGCATAGGGAAGTACCACCAGGTTTCCCTGAAACTGTCCGCCGAGTCCCATGAATTCGGGGCGACATTCAGTTTCTTGCAATACAGGAAGACCTGGCCCTCCTCCACGAATTCGAGCCTTACATCGTTGAGCAGCTCGTTCTTGAAGGTGGCCGTGTTGCCGATTTTTCCGGAAAGCTGGTTCTCGGGAGCGCTCCTGCCCACCTGCACCTCTTCGATGTAGTCGGCGGCCCTGGCCCAGAGAGCATCGTCCGCAGCCTTTTCCGCCAGGATGTAGTACATTTCAGACAGCCTGATTATCGGAATTATGTCCTGTGTGGCAGTAGTGAGGTCTCCAGACATTGACGGGGTAGTGTAGCGTGCACAGACATTGTTGCCCTCAGTGTTCTTCTTCACGAGGGTGCTCCACCTGTAATCCGATGTGGATGAGCTGATAAGCACACTGTACATTGCATTGAGCTGGAGAGTGGTGCCGGATGACCGGAACCTGTTGTAATCGTCAATCAGGGTGGACTTGCTGACACCGAATATCAGGTCGCTGCTGAGCTTGTAGTCAGCCTGAGCATCCTCGGTGGAGGTGAATGTGAACAGCTTTCCGCCAGGGGATGTCGCATCAATGACAATGCGGGCCGCCTTTGCTGCCTCGGCGTGGTTGCCGGCATAGTTGTAAACTCTTGCCAGCAATGCGGTAATGGCATAGTAGTTCATCCTGTAGCCCCTGAATGCGAAGAAAATATCGTCGGTCTGCGGGTATGAACTGTTGTATGTCTTGCCCGAGAAGCGGTATTTTGTCGTAAGCCTGTACTGGCTCAGGTTGTCCGCAAGGTCATATTCGGCAACGAGTTCCTGTGCCGCAATGTAGTCCTCGATGATCCTGTCAATGAAAGCAGGAATCTCGAGGTAGTCTGCAATGTCCTTGGAGAACTTGTCGTAATAAGGCAGGGCCACTGGCAGTTTCCCGTCCTCGTCCGGCTTGTAGAGGTCCGGAGTCGGGGCGAAGTAAGTGAGAATGATATAGTGGCAGAAGGCCCTGACAGCCATTGCCTCGCCCTGGATGAGCTTGCGCTCCTTCTCACCGCCCTGGAACTTCTCATCCGGCTCATTCATGATTTTGTCGAGAAGATTGTTACAGTTGGCAATGGTGTTGTAGGCCGTTGACCATATTCCGGAGATGATGCTCTTGACACCGTTCGTGGTGTAGGTGTAGCTTGCAACATCCTTGTAGTCAAGATTGTTCTTGTATGCGGAGTTCCACTCGTGGGTATGCGCAAGGGCCTCTGTCATACCGTAGGACAGCTCCCTTCCGTAGAGGGATGAGGAAGACAGTTTCAGGTAGATTCCGTTCAATGCAGTACGGTAGCCTTCTCCCTTGGCGAACAGGTCGTCCTCTCCCATTGTGTCGGCGGGCTGGATGTCCAGCAATTTGCAGGACGTGGTTCCCAATGCCAGGAATGCGGACATCAGGAGGATGGTTCCTTTCTTCAATATGTTGATTTTCATACGCTTCTGAATTTTAGAATCCAACCTGTACCGAGAAATTGACGGATCTTGCAAAAGGATAGCTCAGTCCGCGCTCCCTCTTCACCGAGGAGACATTGAAGATATCATTGACACCGGCCTCAAGCCTTAGCATGCTCATCTTCCATTTCTTGATGAGATTGCGGTCGAAGTCATATCCGATGGTAAGGGAGGAGAAGTTGAGGTTGTTGTACTTCTGGACGAACCTGGAAGTTGGCCTTGTGCTGGTGAAGCCGTAGATTCCCGGCTCCATCCTCTTGTACTTTGCCACCTGGCCAGGAGTACTCCACCTGTCTGTCAGGACTCGCTTGTCCACATTGGACTGGTAGATGCTGACGCCCTCCACCTTGGTCGCAAGTGTGGAATTGTAGCGGTCTCCGCCGGCCTCGTAAAGGAATGAGGTATAGACAGTGAAGTTCTTCCACTGGAAGTTGAAACCGAATGAGCCCTGGACTTTCGGGTCTGTCACGCCGAGGACCTGCTGCTCCGATGCTGACCATTCGTTGGTAATCTTGCCGTCCTTGGTCAGGAAGATTTCGTCTCCGGTAGCCGGGTCAATACCGAGGGATTTCATGCCCCAGATGGAGTTGAGGGACACGCCTTCCACATACTGGGTGAAAGGCTGGGAAGCCTCCTCGGTATTGTTGCGGAATCCTGCCATGGCCTCCTGGACCCTGCGGTTGTAGCTTGTAAGGCTCTCCGCAACCTTCCTGAGGCGGTTTTTGTTATGGGCCATATTGGCGTGGAAGGTGAGGAACATATCCCTGGTGCGGATTACCTCTGCCCTGAGCTGGAGTTCGACACCCTTGTTGGTCACCTCTCCGATATTGTCCCTGAAGCTGGTGAAACCGCTTGAGCTTGGGAGAGATACGTCATTGATAAGATCCTTCGTGAGCTTGCTGTAGTAGCTGAACTTGGTGTAGAAGCGGTTCTTCCACAGACCCAGTTCGAATCCGGCATCCAGCTGGTCGGTCACCTCCCACTTGAGGGCGGTGTTTCCCATTGACATTACGGAGACTCCGTAGCCGGTCTTGTACCACTCCTCCGTGTTCACGCTGTAGGTGGTGAGGGCAGCGTATGCCGGGAAGTTGATTTTTCCCGTTCTTCCGTATGTGGCCCTCAGGCGCAGCATTGACACCGGGGTGGATTTCATGAAGTCATATTTGTGGATGTTCAGGCCTGCTCCGGCTGCCCAGAATGGTGCGAACTTGTTGTCCTTTCCGAATGAGGAGTTTCCGTCCAGCCTACAGGATGCATCGAGGAGATAGATGTCCTTGTAGCTATAGTTGATACCGGCGAGGAAGCCGATGGTGCGGGACAAACTCTCTGAAGATGAAGGCTTTCCCTTGATTTCCTGGGCATAGTTGATGGAGTCGAAGCCGCTGGAAGGGAAGCCGAAGAATGAGGAGTTTACCGAGCTGCTCTTGCTGTTGAGGACGTTCACGCCGGCCTGTCCGTTGACATTGTGGTCACCGAATGACCTGTTGTAGGAAAGGTAGGCGCTGAAATCCCAGGAGAGCCTGTCGGAGTCGGTCTTGTTCAATGTTCCCGAAGACGGGTTGGAAAGGTCGAGAAGCTCGGAGTTCTGCTTCGATTTCGGGTCGAGGAAACGTCTCGATGCCGAGATTCCCTTGGTAATGCTGACCTGGCCGTTGAGCCTGAGCCCGTCGATGATGTACCAGTTGATTGACAGGTTGTTGGTGAACTCCTGGTTCTTGGACTTGCTGTAGTTGCCGAGTCCGGCCTCGTAAAGCGGGTTCTTCCTGACAGAGGTGTAGATACTCCAGTCCCTCAATGATTCCAAGTAGTATCCGCTGGCGTCGAGATACTCATCGTAAGGCTGGGCCTTGGTGTAGTCCGAGAACGAGCCGTAAGGGGATTCCCTCGAATCGGTCTGGAGGAATGAGGTGTAGTTCTTGATAGACAGCTGTTTATAGACATACTGGATATAGACTCCGGCACCGGTCCTGTTTCTCTGGGAACCCTTCATCACACCATCCTGGTCGGCATACTGGAGGTCAACTCCGAAGCGGAACGAACTGCTTCCTCCGTCAATGTAGAGGGTGTGCTTATGGTTGAACGCGGTCTTGAGCGGCTTGGAGAGCCAGTAGGTGTCCACGCCCTTGCGGACATTGGTGAGCTTGGCATTGTACTCCGTAAGCCTTTCCACGATATCTGAAGGCACGCCGGCCTTGACCGGGTCGTAGCAGCCTGCAAGAAGTTCGGTCTGGAGTTTCTCCTCCGCATTCATCAGGTTGTAGTCGCTGAGGTCCGGCATGTCCACCGAGCCCACAAGCTTGTAGGTGATTTTCAATTCGCCCGGGGAAGGGGCAACCGAGGTAATGACAATGACACCGTTCGATGCCCTGGAACCGTAGATTGCGGTCGCGGCGGCATCCTTCAGGATGGTCACGTTCTCAATACGCTCAGGGTCCATGTCGTAGAACTTCTGTACCGAGATTTCGAATCCGTCGAGAATGAAGATAGGCAGGTTCGGATTGTTCTCGAGGTTGGCCTTGCTGAGGTCCTCCACGTCCAGTTCCTTGGTGCCCACTCCGGACTCGCCTCGGATATAGACCTCCGGAAGTGAGTTCGGGTCGGAGCCGTTGAGGTTGTTCTCCTTGATTCGGAAAGACGGGTCAAATGACTGGATTGCCTTGATTACATTGGTCTTGGAGGCCTTCAGGAGCTCGTCCTTGTTGATGGAGACGGTGTTTCCCGTGAAGCTTTCCTTCCTGATGTTGGCGTAGCCGGTGACCACCGACTGCTCGATTTCGGAGACATCTTCGGCAAGGGTGACATTGATTCTGGTCGTTCCGGTGAAGGTCACTTCCTTGTTGACCATTCCAATGCAGCTGAAAATGAGGACGGGCCTGGACTTGACCTTGTCCGCAGGAATGACAATGCTGTATTCTCCGTGGGCATCTGTCATTGTGCCTCCGGAAAGATTGTCCTTGAGGTAAACCGTGACACCTGGAAGCGGCTCCTTGCCCTGGTCAACGACCTGGCCGGTGACGGTGACGCTGCCGTTCTGGGCTGATGCTGTCAGTCCGCCGAGCAATGCCGCAAGACCGATAATCATCATCTGCAATATGTTCCGAAATACTTTCGGACTGATACTTGGCATATTGTGCTGTGTTTGGTTGATTATTCCCTTATGGGACCTTTCAAAATCGAACGAGATAGACTTATTAGCCTGTTATGGAAGAACTGACCAAGAAGCCCGTCATAATCGGAACTGACCAAAAGGCCTGTCATATCGAGCGAAGCACGCTGTGCGCAGTCGAGATATCTATAGGCTTCAGTCCATCATTAGATCTCTCCACTCGCTTCACTCGGTCGAGATGACATACAAAAGGCTTTTCAGTCAGTTCCAATAACCGTTCTATATGGGTGGTGTTACTGGATTTTCTGGCAGCGGACTGAGAATGCCGCACCGGCGAGCCATCTTGCTGACGAATCTACGGCATTTGCTGCAACATTCGGGTCAAATGAGATTCTGAAACAGAAAACGTATCCGCCAGGTTTACCGTTGACGTAGCGCACATCTGCAGACCAGTACTCTCCGTACATACCTCCTTTCATCCTGTTATCTCCGGAATACTCGCGGAAACCAGGAGTAGGATACCAGGTCTTGCTGCCGTCGGCAAGCGTGAAATATACTCCGTTTTTAGTGTTGTTCAATTGATCTGTAGAGAAACCAGCCTTGGCCCAGATTCCGTCCTCTCCTCCGTCAGGAACTCTCCATCCTGCAGGACAAGGGTCATATATTGTCTTGGTCCTCTGCCATCTGGTAACATCCTTGATTGCATCGGAACTTCTGTCATCATATAGCCAGTCGCTGGAGCCCTTTCCTGCATTTCCATCCCAGTTGCCCTGGATGTAGGTTTGCGGATTCGCAGTTGCATATTCGATAGTTCCGGTAGTCTCGGTGCAGCTGACGATTTTCTCCTCTCCTGTGAATACGGCAAGATTGGATGCGTCAGCCTCGCAGCAGCCCATGAACGGATCCTTTCTTCCCCACTGGTAGAGGAGCCCGAGGGTCTTGGTGGTTGCAGGACCTGCCTCGATGGCGCCGAGGTTGCGGTCCATCATTGTACCCGCATTGTTCCTGTAAACGTGCTCCGCCGGCTGGTCGGTGAGCCAGATATGCCAGGACCATACAATGGTGCCGGAAGCATCCTTCAATGCTACGAGAGCATTGCCCTTGGTGTATGTGGAAGGTGTGGTGAATCCGACGTAACCGTCCTTGTAGCTTACTCCGCTGACGATGGAACCCTTTTCAGGCATCTCGTCCGTACAGAATGACTCCCAGAGAATTTCAGCCTTGGCGCCGGCCAAGGTCTGGGACTGGTCATTGCCCTTGACTGCCTTGAACTTGTAGGAGCCGGCCTTGGTCACGATATAGCAGTTCGCAGTCTCGCTGGCGGAGAGGTCCTCGGCCTTGTTCATGTCGATTTCGGCATTCTCGTTATAGACATCGCCGCCGGTCTTGAACTCGGTCACGTTGCCGAAAGTATATTTGCCGTCAATCTTGTAGTATGAACAATAATAATATGTGTGGTCCTTGATGAGGCCAGATACGGTCACCGTGAAGTTTCCGGATGCGTCCGGTGTGCCGGCTTTCTGGACGGTCACGATATCGGGGTCGCCGGTGACATTAGGCTTGTTGGACTCTGAATATGATACTCCGGCCTCGACTGTGCCGCTGCCCTTTACTTCGAGTTTGCCTGTCCAGGTAACGGTGGTTCCGTCCACCTCAGGAGTGTTGAGAGTAACAGTGGCGGTAGTTGTCTCATCGCCTGGTCCGTCCGGGTTGTCCGGGTTGTCCGGATTATCTGGGTCGTCCGGATTGTCCGGTGTCTCAATCTTGCTGTCATCCCCGCAACTTGTTACAACAATGGCTCCGCCCGTCAGCGAGAGGGTTATCAGAGCCGTGGCGAATTTCGCCCAAAAGTTAGACCTTTTCATAACCTGTTATAGTACAACTAATAATGATGATGTTCCTTGTCAAGGGGCGCTCAAAACGCATCCCGCAACCCCCAAATATACAAATTTCTCCGGTTTTGTCGCATCCCGGTGATGTTTTTTTGGAAAAATAGGGCTTATTGTGCGCAATAGTCAGCATTCACATCCGAAACATTCTCCAAAATATCAAGATTTTACTATATTTGTAACCTATTTGCCCTTTCGAAAACCGAAGGACGAAAGACTAACAATCAACCAACAGTTTATTATGAATTGGAGAATACTTTTTGCGGCTCTGGCCGGAATGGGAATCAGCCTCACGGCCTGTGACAATGATGACCCGCAGCCCGCATTCCCTGAGATTTCTGTCAACAACGGAGAGGTGATTCTCGGATATGAAGGAAAGACAACACCTATCACAGTAACCTCAAACCGTGATTTCGAAATCGAGAATGACGTGGACTGGCTCGCTTTCGACTACGACCCGTTCAAGATTGAGGCCGGCACCACCACATCCATAGTCGTCAATGTTACCGCATTGACCAACCAGATTGGAAATGCCCGCACTGCGACGGTCAGGTTCAAGACAAAAGCCGTCTATGCCGATGTCGTGTTCAAGCAGGCCGAGAATCCGGATGCTGCTCCGGAAGTCCTGTATTACAGCAACTTCGGGGAGAGCCTCAAGAACCTGGACAACCCTATTCTCAATACTTCGGACTGCTGGACCAATGTCGAGGAAGGTCCGGGTGCAGCCACCGTCAAGTACTATATGCCTGAATCCGCGAAGGTTTCAGCCCGTAACAGCAGCACCAACAGCAGCTCCGGCTACACCGGTGCATCAGGAAACAACTTCCTCTGGTTCGGAACCGCCGGCGAACTCGTTGCCGGAAACATTTCCGTTCATCCGAAAGTTGCTGGCCTCAAGATTTCCTTTGGCCTTCAAAGGGCTGAGTATCAGGCATCTGACAATACTATCAAGCCAGCTGAGTTCCCTGTATGGGTGAGCAAGGACGGAAAGTCTTGGGTTCCGTTGAACTACACGGTCACATCTCCGGGCAACGGCACCTGGTCCCTCTGCTACGGCACATTCTCATTCGATGCCGGCAGCATTGATAGAATCTGGCTCAGGATGTGTCCTACCAAGACATCCACCTACCGTTTCGACGACCTGAAAATCAGCAACTCCACCAGCGGAGACAAGATAGACTGGTCCAAGAATGCCGTCTCGTTCACCCTCGGGCCTGAGATAGCTTTCTAAGCCTGCTGACTACATTCAAAGAAGGAAATAGATGAAATCATTCATCAAATATACAGTATTCGTGGCCTTGGCCGCATTGCTCATAGGGTGTTCCGAGAAAGCCGATCTGGAAGATCAGTTCTCCCTAAGGAAGAGCAGTGTCGGCTATGCAGCCGGAGATATGTTCCTCTCCATCCAGAGTTCCGGCCCGTGGACTATCTCCTTCGAATATGCCGAGGGCGAGGAGGGGTGGTTGTCTGTCAACTGTGCAAGCGGGACAGGCAGCACCAACAGCATCATTCTCCAGTACGGGGCCAACCCGGGCGACGAGTCAAGGTCCGCTTACGTTGTGGTGGACTTCGGGGACAAGTCATTGAAGGCCAGGCTTCTGCAGAGGGGACGTTCCTCAATGTACACCGGCGGGGAAGGATATCGGATACCTACCTGGGACGAGTATCCGGATATGGTCTCGGACGTGACCAGGGGCTGGACAGAACTGCCCCAGATGAAGGACATCGAGGGTACGGCCTGGGTATATCACGACCTGAAACTCAACAACGGCAAGGACTTCCGGAGCTACTCCATCCTGTACGATGCTGGGAGACGTTTCCCGAGATGGGTGGCCTATCCGCTCACCAAGACATTGGCAGGAAGCGGCAGCAGGTCCAACAAATGGGAACAGACAGATCCGAAGATTCCTGCTGATTATCAGCCATATACGCAGGCCGGCTGGGGTCAGTCGGGTTTTGACCGGGGACACATGCTTCCGTCCGCCGACAGGCTCATAAATGATGCCGCGAACTGGCAGACCTTCTATCCTACAAACATGACAATGCAGCGCTCCGGGCTCAACCAGGGCGTGTGGGCATTGCTCGAGAGCCAGGTAAGGTCCTGGGCGATGACCTGCGACACCCTCTACGTGGTGACCGGGGCAATGCCTTCCGAGGAATGGAAGACCGACAGGGCGAAGAACCGGGTAAACGTGCCTTCAGCATATTACAAGGCCATATTGAGATACAAGGCCTCCGATGAGCACCAGTATTCCGGCATTGCATTCTGGTACGACCACTTGGACTATCCGAAGGAAAGGCAGATACTCCAGTCGGATGTCCTGACCATTGCCCAGCTCGAGGAAAGGACAGGCTTCAACTTCTTCTTCAACCTCACCGAGGAGGAGGCCGAATATGCCGAGAAGAATATTTCACCTGCAATGAAATTCTGATAATCAACATATTGACATTATGAAAAAATCGCATATTACAATCATTGCCCTGCTGGCGGCCGCCTCGCTCCTGCTTGCGCTGCCGTTCACTATGTCCTGTGGCAATACGCTCAAGACAAAGCAGAACTACGTCATCGGGTTCTACAACCTCGAGAACCTCTTCGACACCTACCACGAGGACGGGAAGAATGACTATGAGTTCCTTCCGGACGGAAAGAATGAGTGGACGGAAGTGAAGTACCAGAAGAAGCTTCACAATATGGCCACCGTCATTGCCTCCATGGCTGAGGCCAATGGGGCATTCCACACGGTTCTCGGTGTTTCCGAGATAGAGAACCGTCTCGTGCTGGAGGATTTGGTTTCCCAGCCTGAGCTCCAGGCCGCACATTATGAGATAGTGCATTTTGACGGACCGGACCGCCGTGGCGTGGACGTGGGTCTTCTCTACAGGCCGGACCAGTTCAAGTACATTGACAGCAGGTCCATTCCGTTCTCCTTCAAGGGCACCAAGGTTCCGATAACCCTCAGCCAGGAGGAGCAGGATGAATTCCGCACCAGGGATGTACTTATGGTGCACGGAAGCATTGCAGGTGAGGACTTTGCGATTTACGTTGCCCATCTTCCGTCCCGAATCGGAGGCAAGGGCGGCGACCTCAGGAGCCTGGGTGCCGACATTATTCGCCGGGATGCTGAGAAGATGATGGAGGAATATCCGGGAATCAAAATCGTCGTAATGGGCGATATGAATGATGACCCGTTCAATGACAGCATGGCCAAGTGGCTCGGCGGCCGCAAGAATGTCTCCGAAGTGGAGAAGGGCGGCTTCTTCAACCCGTTCTGGCAGATGCTGGACGATGGCTACGGCTCCCTCGGCTACAGGGATGTCTGGAGCATTTTCGACATAATCATGGTCAATGAGGCCCTCGTAAATCCTGAAAAGGGCAGCCTGGGCATCCAGAAGACCGACAAGAAAGGCCATTACGGAGTAGTGTTCAAGAGACCGTTCATGGTTACCCAGAACGGCCAGTACAAGGGCTATCCTTTCAGGACCTTCTCCAACGGCAAGTTCATCAACGGCTACAGCGACCACTTCCCTACCTACATTGTCGTTGGAAAATAGACCGGCATTGCCGACGGCAGGCATCATTGCCGCAGGCGACCAACCAAGA
>JBJEBP010000305.1:0-1562 GCA_051870135.1 Candidatus Cryptobacteroides sp.
TGCCGGTCTCGATTTCGATTACCCTACCGTCGGATAATTCGATTTTCTTGTTGATGATGTTCATTAGTGCTTCTTTGACCCGCCTTCCCCAATGGAAGTCGAAATTGTCGTAACTTACTTTATTTCAATACCCTTGCCTGCCGCGGGTCTTGCTTATTGAAAGCAGGTAGGATTAATGATGGTCGAAAAAAGGCCGGTTCTTCGCGGAACCGGCCTTGAGGTTTCCTTCCTATTATCGACGGAGACCAAGCTCCTTGACGATGCTTCTGTATCTCTCGATGTCAGTTCTCTGAAGGTAGTCGAGGAGCTGACGTCTCTTACCTACGAGGCGAAGGAGGGAACGACGTGTTGCAACGTCCTTCTTGTTCCTCTTCACGTGCTCGGTAAGATGATTGATACGGTAGGAAAATAGAGCAACTTGACTCTCTGGAGAGCCGGTGTCTGTATTAGACTTTCCGTACTTCGCGAAAATCTCTTGCTTCTTTTCGGCGTTAAGATACTCTGCCATTGCGCAAAAAATTTTGTTGTGAATATTTATCAATCTCTCTTCCTTGCGGAAAAGCGTGCAAATTTACGAATAATTTCCAATATTCCAATGTTTTCCGCAAAAATAGCGATATATTTGCGACGGTCTTTCGGGGCCGCAATATTGTAACCTAATGAAACGCGAACAGAAAATCTACCGCGTCACGATTCTCGGAGGTATCGTCAACGCATTGCTTCTCATTTTCAAGTTTGTAGCCGGCGTATTGGGACATTCCGCGGCGATGATAGCGGATGCCGTCCACTCGCTCAGCGATTTCCTTACCGACCTGGTGGTCCTGGCCTTTGTCCGTATCAGCACGAAACCGGCAGACGAAGACCACGACTACGGGCACGGGAAATATGAGACCCTCGCTACCACGGCCATCGGCCTGGCATTGCTCGGAGTGGGCGTAATGATAGGCTGGGACGGCATAGAGAAAATCATTCTGGTAATCAAGGGCGGCACTCTCAGCAGCCCGGGATGGATAGCCCTGGCCGCCGCATTGGTCAGCATTCTCATGAAGGAATTCGTGTACAGGATAACCCACAAAGTGGCCGTGGAGGTCGCATCCAGTGCGGTGGAGGCCAATGCCTGGCATCACAGGAGTGACGCATTGTCCTCAATCGGAACTGCGGTCGGCATTGGCGGAGCCATTCTCCTGGGTGACAAATGGGCGATTCTCGACCCTGTTGCCGCAGTGATTGTCAGCGTATTCATCATCATCACCGCCATCAATCTCCTCGGCGAGTCCCTGGGCGAACTGCTCGAGAAGAGTCTCCCTGCGGAGACCGAAGCGAGAATCCGTGAACTGACCCTGGCGGAGGACGAGGTAAGCGACATCCACAATCTCAGGACGAGGAAACTCGGAAACAGAATCGCCATCGAGATGCACATCAGGTTCCCCGGCGAGTCAACCCTCGAGGAGGCTCACGCCCATTCAGCCCATATCGAGAAGCGTCTCAGGGAGGAATTCGGCCAGGAGACCCACATTATGCTGCATCTGGAGCCGGTGAAGAAAAAGTAGTGCAGGGCGGCC
>JBJEBP010000306.1:0-5830 GCA_051870135.1 Candidatus Cryptobacteroides sp.
TTACTGTCTTTGGCTGCCTGAAAAATGTACCAAGTTATTTTTTAATGTTTACTTAGCTCTTTGACATTGACGTTTAATTATCACTTCATGAATGGAGGATTTTAGGTTTTTACTTATTCAGATTTGGTTCCCTCGTGTTTGATTCACAGGGTACGACATGGTAGAGTGTATTATTTGCCTGACTTTATACCAGTCGCCAGCACAACAAGGCAAAGAAACTTAAAAATTCTTGAATTATGAAGGATTTTACAAACGCCCATGCTGATGTGGTCAGAGGGATAAGTACCATCTTGGCTCGAGATTTCCATTTCTCCGAGTTTTGTGCTGAGGAGCTTGTCTCCCGGACAATGGAGAAGCTGTGGAAGTCCGCGTATGACGAAAGCCGGAGTTTCGGCCCTTTTGCTTACTCTGTTGCTTTGAATGTCGCCAAGGACATACAGGCAGAGAATGCGAGACATCAATCGATGTTCTGCTCATTCGACAGAAAGAATGATGAAGGGGAGTGGGAGAAGAATCGTTTTGGCGGTGCCCTTTCTGCGAGCCGTTGCGATGAAGCTTCGTTCCATGAGGAAGAAGTTGAGTGCAACAAAAAGTGGAACGCATTCCTGGCTGGACTCAATGAGACTGACAGGTCAATCCTGAGGCTCCTTGTTGAGCAGGTTCGGGTGAACGAGATTGCCGAAAGGCTGGGATGCCGCCCGAACTACGTTTCGGGAAGGATCCACAAGATGAAATCCCGTGTGAGGGGTGCATTTGCCGCCTGACTGCCAGAGGCTTGCCGGAAAAAGGCGAAAAACGGTTGCGAACATATTACTGTTTGCAACCGTTTTTTGTGTTATGCCAAGTCTCAAGACAGGTTCTGTTCAAATTGCCCGATTGTCTCTTGTTCCCGGCCTTCCAGCTCAGGCACTTTGCGGGAGCCTCCAATGCCCGCCAGCGCTGACGTGGTCGGCTTTGTTGACCAATGCCGCCAGCTGGTTGACCTTCATCTGGGGTGCTTTGCCGTGCATGTGGAGCAGGATGGCCTCTCTTTCCGCCCTGCTCAGGCTAAGCCCGCATATTGTCTCAAGAATCTTGACAGATCTGCGTCCGTGACCTTCTATCCAATTGGCCTCGTGTGCCTTGGATGTACACACATCGTGCAGGAGGGTTGCGATGATGATGCTGCTTGCCGGAATGTCCCCGGCATTGGCCAGGGCATAGCCGCAGGCCTCCAGGGAGTGCCTTGCAAGGCCTCCGAAGTATCTGTGATGGCTGTGACATCTGGTCCTGAAGTAGTCACTCCTCTCGAGATAGGCGATGGTGTTGTCAATGCCCTTGCGTCCTGTTGACCTGAGGAGGTTGATGATGTTCTGCTTGATTTCTTCGTTTCTCATAGTCTTTGTGTTTTTTCTACTTATATATACTGTTCCCGGGCGGGATTATTTCACTTATCGGCTCATTTTGACAGTCTCATATCAGAATCCGATGTGACAGTTCTCCTTCCTTGAGATGGACTCCTCCGCGCAGTACTTGGTCAGGGTCTCCAGGCCGGGACGGTTGCCGGAGAGGACATAGTCCACGGTGGCCTTGCGCGCGATGTTCTCGATGTTGCCGCCGGAGAACTTGTACCTGGAGGCGAGTGAAGCCGCGTCTTCGTCCGGGAGGTCCTTGATCTTGGACTTCCAGATCTTGGCCCGAACGTCTTCGCCAGGGGTCTTGAACTCGACCTTGAAGAGGAACCGGCGTTCCATTGCATTGTCCTTCTTGTCCATCATGTTGCCTACCAGGTTGGTCGTGGCAATGAGAATGCCGTCAAGGTTCTCAAGCTCATTCAGGACAATGTCGGTCATCGCATTGTACATGTTGTCCACGCTATGCGATATGTCAGTGATGCGCCTGGTGAAGATGGCATCCGCCTCGTTGACGGCGAGGATTGGCGCCTTGTCGCTGGTTCGCACCAGCTTGCGGTAGTCGTCGAAGAGCTTCTTCATGTTCTGCTCGCTCTCTCCGACCCATTTGCTCTTGATGGAAGCGAGGTCGACCCAGAAGATGTCCCTTCCGCTGCGCTTGGCAAGGGCCTTCAGCGAAGCCGTCTTGCCGGAGCCGGGGCAACCGTGGAACACGCAGCTGAATCCCTTTGGCATGCCCTCGGACTCGAGCCTTGCCTGCACATTGCGGAAGTTGCCGTCCTCCAGCAGGTCTGCAAGCCTCTCGATCTGCTCCTGCTCGGCAGGGTTGTAGAAGAGTTCCTGCTCCTTGATGCTCTCGCAGCTGATGAGGTTCTTGTGGGCTACCTTCTCCTCGGGTGCAAGCTCTATCTCGTCGAACCATTCTTTCTTGACATTGTCCGCTAGGGATATCTTGTCGGTGTCAATGAACCCGTCATCGTTGCCGAAGGTGACGAGACCTTCATTCTGCAGGCCGGTAGTGCCATTGGCAAAGTGGCGTTTCAGCCTTTGGTCATCTTCCATGAACTCAGTGAAGTTCAACAGGATGTCCACAGGAACGGACTGGTCTCCATGGGTGACATAGCGGTGGCACAGATAGAAGAACATCCTCCGCTCTGTATCCGTGCAGGTCTCCGAGAAGAGGGGGGAGCTGATCATCTTGCGGCAGAAGAGGAGGTGGTCGTTCCGCTTCACGAGGCGGACGATGGACTCAAGGAGACGGTCGCAGTCAATGTGGTTGTTGCGGTAATCCACGATGTTCTTCCTGAAACGGGTGAACAGCTCTTCCGTAGTTAGTCCGCTGGTCTTTACAGGCACGAAATCGGTGTCCTTCGCCACGGCCTTTATCGCCTCCGGAGTTGCCACGAAGCTCGAGCGTCGCCCGTTGGTCTTGATGACAATGTCTTTCTCCTCCAGCTCGCGAAGGGCGTCAAGGAAGCCGAAGAACTCGATGTTCGTGCATCCGATATAGTTGGCGAGGTCCTCCTCGTCGCAGCTGACGGATGAGTTGGTCTTCTCCATTATGGCGCCCAGAAGCACCGAAGCCTTGGGGCAGATGCCGAATTTGTCTGAGATGGCACGGATGTCGTCTGCAAGTTCATTTGTGGCCTCCTCGCTCAGGCCGTCAATCTCCACCTTCTTGAAAATGCGGTTGAGACATGCTGCCGATGTGCCTGCGGACTCCTTGTCCGCGGCGAAGTTCTTTTCTGTACGTGGTTTCCTTATCATAAACAAAACTGGTTTCTGGTAATTATTACTCTTCAATTCTCTTTTTCTTTCACCGGATAGGGACAATATTGCTGAAATTCGACCAAATAGGGTGCTTGCGGTATGCGTCAAGCAGCTGCTCAGGCACAGCAATAATGCAGTTGTCTGTAAGCCCGAAATCCTCTGCATCCCACGTGTCCTCTCTTATGACTGGGACAAGGGAGCGGAGCACTATGCGTCGCAGGTTGCCGCAGCCGCTGAAAAAGCCGGACGGTATTTTCCTCAATGTGGATGGAAGATCCATTTCGCAGAGTGAACTGCACCCTTCCACTGCATCTGTCCCCATGTAGTTTACTCCTTCCGGAATGATGAGTTTTCGCAGGTTGCTGTTCTTGAAGATCCCGGAGCCTTCTATCCTTTCAAGGGTAGTCGGGAGGTTCAGTTTCTTCAGCTTGCTATTGCATGATATTGCGCACTCCGCTATGACCTTGACGCCTTCGGGAACGGTCAGTTCCTCCTTGTCCAGGAAGGCGTACAGAAGCCTTGTGCCATCCGCCGAGAGCACCTGGTCACCACTTTCAGCAACCTTTATATAGTGATTGCCGGGGTCGATGACAACTTCCTCCAGCGGACATCCCGTGAACGACCACTTGAAGTAGTTTTCCACTCCTTTCCCTATGACTACCTTCCTGAGATTCACACAATCCCGGAAACAGTCTTCGTCAATGTAGGTGTAGCAGTCGGGGATGATGAGCGTCCCGATATCCTCGCAGTCCGGGAATGCTCCTATACCAACGCCAGTGACAGCGTAGTCAGTTCCCTCTACAGTGACGGATTACGGCAGGGTGAAGACCTTTTGTCCGGACGTGGTTCCGTCATTTATCCATGCTGTCTTGTTGGCATCGTCAAGAAGATAGGTACAAGGCCCCACGGAGACTTCGCGCCGTTTGCCAAAGGACTTGTCAAGGGCCTCCTGTGTTGTTATCTGGATGCAGTATGACATCATTTCCTTTAAATACTCAAGACGCTCCCGGGCAATCAACTCTTTCATTGCAGGGACAAGGGCATCTATCTCAAGCATGATTTGAGGTGCCTCACGCACGCCCTCGTAATGAGGCTTGTATAATGGGTGACGAAATGGAGACGGGTGAGGGGAAATGGATATTTCCAGAAGGTCAGGCCGGCTGCCGCTGACTGGCACCGGCTTCTCAACCAACCACTCGATATTGCTTGTAGCGACAATGCACGAATAATGGTCGTGCGACCGTATGGAAATTCCGTTTTCTCCTTGCACCGCATCAACAAATGTATCAATGGAATCGAATCGGTAGAGACTGTGGTATTTGTACAACATGAGGTCAATCCATGCTGCCTTGATACCGAATGTCAGGCTCACTATGTCTGATTCTTTGTCATCGGGATTGCCGGATAAACGGATGCCTTTGCGCAGGCCTTCAAGGACGTTGCCCCAGAAGGTGGGCGTGGGATTGGGAAGAGTAGATATGTCTGTCATTTGCTTATGCTTTACATGGTATTTTGGTTTCTATTAGTAAATACTCTGTTTCGAACCTTTTATTTCACGGGAAACTGTAAGAATTACATGTATTGTGACATATTTTGGCATAGCCGGAGTATATATTAGCATAAGGTTCGACTTGAACTGCCAAGCCGGAGCCGAAAGATATCATGGGAAAACCAGTAATACATTATATGATGACAGATTTTCAGAAATACGCGAGTCATGCGCAGGGCATCAGCCCAATGACCCTCGGAAGATATTCCGATGCGGTCAATTCCTACATCAACCCCTCCATTATAGAGGAAAGGAAACTCAACGTCGCCTCCATGGACGTCTTTTCACGCCTGATGATGGACCGCATCATCTTCCTGGGCGTTCCCATTGATGACGATGTTGCAAACATCATCCAGGCCCAGCTCCTCTACCTGGCCTCAGTCGATGACAGGGCTGACATATCCCTGTATCTCAACACACCCGGAGGCAGTGTCACGGCCGGCCTGGGCATTTACGACACTATGCAGCTCATTACGCCAGACGTGGCGACCATCTGCACGGGTATGGCAGCGAGCATGGGCAGCATTCTCCTGTGCGCCGGAGCGGAAGGCAAGCGGTCCGCCCTCCCTCATTCCCGCGTGATGATTCACCAGCCCCTCGGAGGTGTCAAGGGGCAGGCCAGCGACATCCTCATCGAGGCGAAGGAAATCGAGAAGTGCCGGCAGGAACTCTACGAGATTCTTGCAGCGCACACCGGCCAGAGCTTTGAGAAGATCTTCTCGGACGCCGACCGTAACTTCTGGATGTCGTCTGCCGAAGCCAAGGACTACGGCATGATTGACAATATTCTCACCAAGAAGAGCAAGTAGGGGAGGGCAGGCCATGGTGATCAAGACAGGAGACAAGATCAAGGATGCAATCTTCAAGGCTTTTCAGAGCCTCCTGAGAGACGGCATCAAGAGTGGCCGTGACGCCTCGGACCGCGAACTACTCGAGAGTGCCATAATCAAGGCCTCCTGGGACCTGCACATCAGGCCGGACGAACTCAGGCGGAGAGTGGACTATGCCAATCCGGATGACACAAAGCTCTGTGCGGCAATACGCCTGAGCGTCGGGAAGCACCTCATGTCATACGATGTTCAGGCAACTTGCGTAACTGCCCTGCTGGAAGACTACATAA
>JBJEBP010000307.1:0-5816 GCA_051870135.1 Candidatus Cryptobacteroides sp.
TGCCTCATCCGGGAGCCACCGTAAGACGAAGGTCACCCTTCGCAAGTGGCGTTAGCCACCGGAGAATCACCGTCCTTTAGGGCGGGGAGTATGTCAAAGGTAATGGTTTTAGCGAGTTATTCCGTAACTTTTCGTTATTACACTGTTCATTTTGTAAAGAATGCCCTGATTTCCTCATCGGGAATCCTCATTCCCCACTTGTCCGGCTCCTTCCTGGTCATCTTCCCGTAGGGGCTTCCGGCACTCTTGTGTACCGCCTCAAGGTCCTTCAACGGAGTTGCCATCATAGAGTGCGTCTTCGCCTGCAGGAGTCCGGCTATTTCCGGAGCATCTTCATTCACCCTCTTCCAGGCATCCTCGCACACATCCCTGTCATTGATCCTTCCCTTGCGGTATGCTGCCGGGAAGACGGGACCGTACTTCCATACCTGTGGCTGCTCTATCTCCAGACGGTTCCCGGTAGCAAGGCAGGATCCGTAAAGGCACCAGAGGATGAGCTGCGCCTTGGACATAGAGAGCCTGTATCCCGCCACGGTCGCTACTTTCGATATGGCATTGATGAGGACAATGCTGTCATAAGGCGGTCTTTCCGCCGGCGCATCAGGTGTTTGCGAATCATCATCCTCCCCTTTCGGAGAGTCAGGATTGGTTTCCCTCTCATCCTCTATTGCCTTTTCTGGCTTCCCTTCTTTCACGATACTATCTTCCCTTCGTTCCGGTTTCTTCTCATCCTGCTTTGGCTGGTTGCTCGCTGCGATAAGCGCCGAGAGCGACAGCGGATGACAGGTGACGGTCCTGATTCGCGGGAGGTTCTGTGCCGGATGCAGTTCCCGGAACTTCGTCCTGAATGACTGTATGAGATCGTTGATGGCCGTCCTGACCTCGCTCTCCTGCATTGTCGTCTCCTGTCCGTTGATCCAGCGGATGACTCCTTCCATTCTCTCCGAAGTAACTGTATTGGTAGTTTCCATATCTTGAGATATTATGATGATTCCTGTCCGCCGGTCATCCCATCGGAACGGCGCATATAAAGGGGACGGAAGAGGCCCCGGAGTGAACGGACTGAAGGCAAACGATGCGGCCACTGTCCGTGTCGGCTTGTCGAGGGAACGCGAGCGCAGGGGCTGTGCGGCCCCATCTTCGCAGAGTGCAGACGGATGGCTGGCGGAGAAACAGAAAGGGCGGCAGCATCCCTGCCGCCGCCCAGCACTGAGGATTGGACGTGTCAGTCCTCTCCCCTTTCCTTTGGCTTGCGTCCCCTTCTGGTCCTGCCGCGCGATGCGCACCTGACAAGGTCTAGGGACCATTCTGCCTGTCCGACGGCCTCGTTAATGGTCCGTTGCTGATAGCCGTCCACGACTCCTTCGGTCCGGCACCGCAGCTCGTGCAGGGCCTTGATGAACTCTTCCGCCTCCCTGAGGCAGTCGGCAGGCGACGTCCTTCTTCCCAGCATCTCCTCGAGTGCTGCGATGACGTTGTCCGCTTCCATCAGGGCATCCCCGATGAGCTTGAATTCCTCGCATCCGCCTTGTAAGGATGCAGTTCTGCGTGCCGCCATCAGGCTTTCCTGGTAGTGTCTTCCACTCTCTGCGGCTTCTTCAAGAAGGTGATAGATTACTTCTCGTGTCATAATGATTTTGGTTTTATGGATTAATAATTCAGCCGGGAACCGTTCCCGTCCGTTTTTCGCCTCAGGTGGCGGAAGCCGTCTCGGAAGGGATGCTCTCGGTTGGATGTCTTGTTGGTCATCTCCCGTCGATGGGAGGTATCGTGTTTCCCTGTCGCTGAGTGCGGCAAGGGGCTTGCTCACAGATGCGGCCAGGCTCCTGCGGGTGTCCGGGCAACGTGTTGCCGGGACACGGCCCCACAGCATTAGCTGTCCGCAGCGCGCCTGAAAGCAGATGTGGAGGAAGGCCGGGAAGCATTTTCCGGATGGCGTGTCCCCAAGTACGCGAGCCTCGAACGCTTCCGCGTTAGGAGTGATAACGCGGAAGCGTTCGAGTGGGGACAGGGACTGCCTTCCAAACCTGTTCACCGCACGGCAGAATGCCGAAGGGAACAGCAGCGAAGGCAAGACTTCCGGAAAATGCGGCGGGAGAGGGTCTTCTGGTTCACCGCCGGGATCCTTATTCCCGAAGAGGGACAGGGCTGTACAAGTGGCGGTTATCTTCTGTTTAGTGTCGTGGCTATATGCGTTCATCTCATCAGGTCTATATCAAACAGAAACCTCCCCGCGTCCTTTCATAGGGTCGTCGCAGGCCGGAATCGAAGTTAAAATTAGTCAGTTATCCCCTCTTTGTTGACAGTCCCGACAAAAAATCCGTGGCGATTCACATCGTCACGGACTGTCGGCCATATTGCCCTTAGAGCATTATCTGTGTAAGAAGAATAGTAAAGGTTTTGTACTTATCTTTTAACTACGAGACGTTGGGCATAGCCAATTTGTTGCATATGATTGATTAAATTGCTTGTGGGTGCTTCTATTCCGGTAGGTCCTCGGCGGAAGCGTCCTGACGCTGCCCCCTAGGGCGGAGGTTGCCGATGATCGGGGTGTACTGCCTCGCCTGCTCGTCTGACAGGCCCAAATCATCCCTCTTCTTCTTGCTCAGCCCGAGCTTGATGAAGTGGGTGTTGCCGTACTTCCCCTCGGGGCTCTCGCGGACCTCGATGTCCATGTAGATGTGTCCTCCCTTGTCCTTGGACCCGATGAAGAGGGCGGGGTTGGTGTCCACGGGTATGACGATGGAACGCTTGCCGTTCACCGTCGTGTTTATCTGCACTCCATTGAGCGCAGAAAGGTCGATGCTGCCGACCAGTGACTGGTTCTGTGCCATAGTGTTTGTGTTTCTCTTGCAGCGCAAAGATAATTATAAATTTACTTAAAGCAAGTGTTTATTTACATTAAGGCTATTATTTAATTACTTTAGCAAGAACTTTCTTACTCCGGCGACCTTGCTGGCGTACTTCCCGTAGACCTCTGGCTCGTCCTTCTGGAGCCTCTTGGCATCAAGGGTGACGGCTGTCTGTGTGCTCGTGTACCTGTCCCAGAGGTCCGGATTCTCCGCCTTGAACGTCTCTTCGTCGAAGACGGTCCTGGAGCTGTTCTTCCAGGTGGCGAGCGTCTTCACCTCTCCGGTCTCCGTGTCGGTGTAGGAGAGGGTCTCGCATCCTCCGGTCGCCATCTTCAGCGCATCAGTCAGGTTGGTCTCCCTCTCTTCGAGTTCCTTCAGCTGGCTGCGGCACTCCTTGAGAGCCTTCCACATAGTAAGGTCGTTCTCAGTTGCGACGGCCTCGCTCCCCTTCCTTGCCTCAGGAAAGCTCCTCAGCACATCGTCGGCGTTGATGTCCGGAGGACAGACCCCGGCGAGGAGGTAGTCGTGCCAGAAGCGGTCTATCCTCCCTATGAGCTCATCGAAGAACGGAGGGTTGAACTCTATCTCCACGTAGTCGAAGTGGCTTGCCCCCGGAGCGAAGCTCAGCCAGCAGAGCGCTCCGCTCCTGATTCCCATAATGCCCATCTGGTACTGTATCTGGCAGTACCAGTAGTCCGGCAGATCGTCCTTGTACACGGCCTTGCCCGTGCGCTTGATCTCCAGTATCCTGGCGTTGTCGAGCGTCTGATTCTCCGCTGGCGTCCCCTTCGGCCACCACAGGCGGTCGGGGCTGACCCTGAGGTAGTTCCTCTCCGTGTCCACCGCCATCCAGTCCCCTTCCGAGGTGACGTCGACGATGTTGCCGGTCTTCCAGGCGAACCAGTCAGCGATTGCCGGTTCGAGGATATGGCCCTCGGCCATCGCCTCGTTCTCCGGGTCGGGGGCCCTCAGCCCCTTGCGGACCTCGTAGAGCTTCCGCGGTGTCGAGAAGGGGCTGACTCCCATTATCTTTCCGGCATCGGACGAACCGATGCCCTTCTTTCTCTCTTCAAGCCACTCCTCATGGGTGGCCGGTCTTATGATTCTGTAAGCCATAATCTGTCTTGTTTTCAGTTCAACTTGTCTTTTATCTCCTCGTAGGTGGCGAACTTCACCTGCTCCCGGAAGCATTTCCCCGCTCTCCAGTACTCCTGCCAGAGGTCGTCCGACTCCTCGCCGTCGCCGTAGACGCGGAAGGCGATGTCCGGGTATCTCTCCGACAGCTGTTGGATATCCTTGTCGTAGTCGTACCACTTTGCGTTGACCGACTCGAAGGAGGAGGTCTCATCGTTTCCGATGATGCCGTCAATATCCTTGAGCATCTTCTCGTATTGTTCCTTCGGCCCTTCCTCGAGGGTGAAGGAGAAATTCGTGTAGTATCCCATATCAGTATATCCTTTCTTCGAATCCGTCTATCATGAGGTCCGTCATGTCGCTCTTCGTCCCGTTGTGGGTCATGTGCTCCGGATAGACTTGTCCTTCCGCATTGAGAAGATACTCCGCCCTCTCCATGGCCTTGTCCCTGTCGGGAGCCTCGATCTCTACCGTGGCCTCGTATGTCGCCACGAATGTAACCTGGTATTTCTTCATTGTATTCTTGTTTGAAGTGATACATCATCAATCTGTTATGCGGCCAGCGGTCAGAACCAGCTGAAGTGGTAGAAACCGGTCCTGTGGTCTCCGGTCTTCTCGAACCGGCGAAGCGTGGAGACGACATCCTCCTTGAATTCCTCGTCGGTCGACCTTCCGACGAAGTCCTCGTCGAAGTAACGTCTTATCTCCTCGGCGCTCTTCCCGGCTATGTCCTCCACCGCATCGCGGAACTGTTCCTCGGGTATCTCCCAGTCGCCCACACAATCATCATTAAGCGACCCACATATCTCGCATCCGCTGTCCGACAGCAGACTCATGAGCTCCTCTATCTGCCAGTTGAATCCGTAATCCCCGTATTCAATCTCCCTTTTTATCTGTACGTGTATCCTGTTTCCCATTATCACTTGGTATTAAGTTTAACATTCTCTTCAAGCCATCTCCTGTTCACGAAATACGCCGAACTCCCGAACTCCAGCAGTCCCTTGTCATCGTTCACCAGGTAGGCGTTCTCCTCGAACCCATCGATGTCCATCAGCGTCTGGCTCTCCGGCCAGCATACTACTTCAAAAGTATCCTTGTCCATTTTCAATTCCTCTTGTTGTGATGAAGAGGAGGAGCCATTCACTCCTCCTCATAGACATCGAAGCACGGGATGTAGTCATCCTCGTCCTTGAACGTCTTCTGGTATTCCTCCTTCCACTTCCCGTACTTCTGCGAGAACTCCTTCGAGAGGAGGTAATCGGCGTCGGCTTCTTCAGGAATTTCCAGCCCCGGGCAGTCGCTCTTCATATCCCTCTTCAGGTCGTCGATGTCGCACATCCGGTAAGGCCACCCGTTGAAGGCTATGACGTCCAGCTCGGGGAAGCCCTTGGGGTTGTGCTTGACGTGGAAGTTGCCGAACTCGTCGGTGCAGGACCAGCCGAGCTCGATTCCGGGGAACTTCTCCACTATCAGGTTCTCCACATCCTCGGAGTGGTCCCATGCGGATATGGTCGAGAAGCGCATCAGTCCGTCCGGATCCACCTTGAACTCCTTCTCCTGGTCGACACTTGGTCCGAAGAAGCCGGCCTGCGCCCCGAAGTCGGGGTCGAAGGTGCCTCGATAGTGCAAACCGCTGGTGTTGTTCATTATCTCATCCTCCGTCAGCCCGAGAAGGGCCGCCACGAGGTTGCCCATCCAGTAGCGTCCGAACCCGTTCTTGATGTTCGGCATTGTGTTGAGAGTGTTCGCGAAGGCGCGAAGCTGTGTCTGGTCGCCTTGACATACTCCCCGTCCTGAAGGGCGGAGATTCTCAGGTTACTAACGTCCCTT
>JBJEBP010000308.1:0-1552 GCA_051870135.1 Candidatus Cryptobacteroides sp.
GCTTCGACGAGTCCATAATCTTTTGATTGTGGACTCGTTTTTTTATGCCTTGCCGTACCGCATTAGCGTCAATGGATGGGCTCCGGACCGGTACGCACCTTCGGTGCTATCCCTCCCACCGCTTTGCGGCGGGTCCCTCCCGTTCACGGAGCCACGGGCGGCTACGCCGTCCGGAGCCCATCCATTGACGGTTACATATATACTTGGGCATCTGATTTTTTTGTATCTTTGTACAAATCAAAACAAAGAATTATGAAAAGAACGATACTGACACTCATTGCCTTTAGCATTGTGTTACTTGCCTCTGCTCAGAACGGTGGCATTACTCCGGAAGTGCTTCAACGCATCAGCCAGGGCTATCAGGGCAATGCAGCCGACAAGGCATTGAAGAACGCTCTTGCCGGCAATTCCATCAATGTCCTCGCCACGAATGCCGAGAATGCGGCCATGATTGACACCCATTTCTCCGACAAGGTGAAGACCAAGGGAATCACCGACCAGAAATCATCCGGCAGATGCTGGTTGTTCACGGGGCTCAATGTCCTCAGGGCCAGGGTTATCGAGAAATTTGACCTGGGGTCGTTCACATTCTCGCAGAACTACCTCTTCTTCTATGACCAGCTGGAGAAATCCAACCTCTTCCTTCAGGGCGTCATTGACACAAAGGACCTTCCATTTGAAGACAGGCAGGTTGACTGGTTGTTCTCGAATCCGATTGGAGACGGAGGACAGTTCACCGGTGTTTCCGACTTGGCCCTCAAATATGGCCTTGTCCCGTCCGACGCGATGCCTGAGACCTTCAGCAGCAACAGTACTTCACAGATGTCTGCCCAGCTGAAGAATGTTCTCCGCCAGGGTGGCCTTCGTATCAGGGAGTTCAATGATGCAGCAAAGGCATCATCCAAAAGCAAGTCTTCGAAGGCATCTGCTAAGGCAAATGCTGCTCTCGACCAGCAGCTTCAGCAGGTCAAGGAGGATGTACTCAAGGATGTTTACCGCATTCTGGCTCTCTGCCTTGGCGTACCGCCGACTGAATTTGAATGGGCAATGTATGATTCCAAGGACAATCTTGTCAGCCGTGAGACCTATACTCCGGTATCATTCTACGAGAAGTTTGTCGGCGAGCCTCTGAACGACAATTACGTGATGCTGATGAATGACCCGACCAGGGAGTACTACAAGGTATATGAAATCGATTATGACAGGCACGTCTATGATGGTCATAACTGGCTCTATATCAATCTCCCTGTTGAACGTATAAAGGATATTGCGATTTCTTCCATCAGGGACGGCAGGGCAATGTATTTCTCCTGCGACGTGGGCAAGTTCCTGAATTCGAAGAAGGGCGTCCTTGACCTTGCGAATTATGATTACGAGTCCCTTTTCGGGATCAAGCTGGATATGGACAAGCGGCAGCGGGTGATGACTCACGCCAGCAGTTCATCCCACGCAATGACATTGATGGCGGTTGATATCCGTGACGGCAAGCCTCTCAAGTGGATGGTGGAGAACAGCTGGGGTGCCGACAGCGGCTACAAGGGCCATCTGATTA
>JBJEBP010000309.1:0-23486 GCA_051870135.1 Candidatus Cryptobacteroides sp.
CAACCACGAATTCCACCTTCCTGAAATCAGCCAGCGGCATGAAATCAGCCTCTGCCTTCTTGATTGGCGCAATCCAGCCGAAGCCTCCTGCGCAGCGGTACCAGTATGTACCCGCCTCAAGATGAAGCTTGTAGTTGGCAGCGGAAGTCGGGCTGGTGAATCCCATGCCGAACTTGGCCGTGGCGGAGGCGGAGATGCCGGCATACTCAATAGTGGTGCGGCCCTTCTTGATGAGGAACTTGGAAGCCACGAGCTCACCGTTCTGGATTTTGATCTTGGTCGCACCTGTAGCCTCATCATATCCGAGGTTGCAGCCACCAGTAATGTCGAACATCAAGTTAGGATTGGTAACCACGAAAGTAACTCCGTCGAAGCCGTCAATGATGTCAACAGTTGTGAGAATGATTTCGCCGGTAAGAGGCTGGAGAGTATGGTTGTCGCCAACTGTAATCTTCAGGTCGCCATCGGCGGTCTTCTCCGCGGAGAGCCATCCGGCATACTCCTCAGGCACCTGAACCTTCCATTCCTTGTTGGAACGGATCTTCACCACCTTCTCCTTGCTGGTGTCGCCCATCTCGAACTCAATCACATTGGACTCCGGATTCTCCTCAAGTTCAATGATGACTCCGTTCTGGGTCACGGTGAATGTGTAAGAGTCATAGTCGGTCTTCACTGTCAACTGGCCGGAACGGACTGCTCCCGGGTTAGCGGGAACATTGACGGTAATCACTTCCTCGGCACCGTTCTCGGAGCCTTCGCCGCTCTTCTTGTCAATGTCGGAGAGGAATGAGGTGGAAGGAATGATTTCCCAAGCCTTGTTGGAGACAATGCTGAAGCTGAATGCCTGGCCCTCGGTGGCAAGCCTCTCGTCGAAAGGGACGACGGTCAGATTCTGCTTGGAAGCCTGAGTAACCGTGAATGTCCTGATTTCCCCGATGCCGTCTGCCGCAATCGAGAATGTCGCAGTCCTGGCCTGGCGTCCCTCATACTCCTCCGCGATAATCTCCACCTCGGATACAAGGGATGACGTGGCGCTCATTGAAGGAGTGGCCTTGCACCACTGGCTGTCCGTGGTAATGCGCCAAGGCGTGTTTGAGCTGATATTGAAGACTACCCTGCTCGGCGAAACAGCCATCACCTCGTAGCTGTCCAGCACGTCAGTTTCGATTTTGAGTGGAGCATCCGCCTGGGAATCAATGCTGAACTCCTGGCAGGCCGCCGTGGCGAAAAGTCCGCCCGCTACTGCGGCGATGATTGATATATGTTCAAATATCCTTTTCATATCTATACGTATTTTACCAACCTATGTTCTGTGGATAGAGATTATTGTTCTTGAAAAGTTCGGTCTGAGGTATCGGATAAAGATACATCTTGTCAGCCCATTTGCGGTTCTCATAGACCTGCTTGAAATAGCTGAATGTCCCGTCCTCATTCTTCCTGACTTTTACGCCCCGGAGCTCCCTCTGGGTCTCCGCACCGATTTTCCAGCGGCGGACATCCCAGAAGCGGTGGTCCTCGAATGCGAACTCGACTCTCCACTCGTTCCTGAGTCTGGTGATGAATTCGTCATAACCGCAGGCCGGGATTTCAGGCATACCGGCATTGGCGCGTACCTGATTGAGGGCCCAGAGGGCGGAATAAGGGAAGTCGGAATCGGTATATTCCATATTATCAGGAAATGCGTTGGCCATTGACTCCGCATATGAGAGCAATGTCTCGGCATAGCGGTAAACAATCCAATGGTGCTTGTTCGTGACAAGTTTGTCAGGTACGAAGCTCGTGGTCTCCTGAATGTACTTCTTGAGATAGTAGCCTGTAGGAGTTCCGCCGGAAATAACTTCCTGACAGTCCCTTCCGCCTTCCCAGGTCTCGATTGTGGAGCCCTTGAAAGACATTCCGTTGGCAAGGATGGAGCGGTAGAACCTTGGATCCCTGCCTGAATAAGGATAGGCCGGGTCGAAGTCAGGGTCGTCGCTCTGCCAGCCGATATCCGTGAGAGTCACGCTGTAGCCATTCACCGTCTCGTATGCGTCCACGAGATTCTGTGAAGGGAAGGTGGCTGTAGCACCGCTCCTTTTTCCCTCTGTAAACCTGATCGGGAAGTTGTTCAGCTCGAAATTGCTGTTGTCCGTGCCGATGACCATCATCACGGTCTCCTTGGAGGCAATGTTGTTGGCACTTTCAGTCTTCTCCATCACGTATGCCCCGGAATTGATGATGTCCAGGGCAGCCCTTGCGGATGCAATCCATCTGTCCCTGTCCCCGTCCGGATTGTGGAGAGGGCTGGCGGCATAGAGGAGTGCCTTGGACTTCACCGCCCTGGCGAAGCCGCTGGTCACCCTGCCTATCTGCTGGCCCGGCTGGTTCTTGTACGACTCCGGAAGATTCTCCGCACATTCATCGCATTCCGAGACAATGAACTCAATCACCTTGTCAAACGGGGTCTTGGAAATAGTATTGGCTCCCTGTGCGTCAAGCACTTCCAGAGGCATCGCAATGTCGCCGTAACGTCTTGCGAGTTCGAAGAAATAATGAGCCCTGAGCACTCTCGCCTCGTACGGGAAGAATGCCAGTTTCTTGAGCCAGTTCTGGTACTGGCCGTTGTACTCGTAACGGGAAAGGTCGAGGGTGGCAATGTCCTCAATGAAGGCATTGGCGGCCCTGATTCCGGCATAGAGGCCCCAGGCATTGTCCACGGTGTTGACAGCCGACCAGGAGCCGTTGTTGAAATATTGGATTTTCCCGGATGTGTTGCCGTATTCGGCATCGTCGCAGGCGGCATCACGCATTGCCCCGGACACAGTTCCGAGGTCCTTCGGCATGTGGGAATATACATTGGTCAGCATACTCTCGGCCGAATTGAAATATCTGTACATATCCTCCTTGGTCTTCAGGCCGTTAGTCTCGTCAAAGTCGAGGACATCGCAGGAGATGACGGCCAGTGGCAGAAGCATTGCCGCAAATAATCTGTTCATATTGATATTTTTCATATTCCCGCGCATTAAAAGTTGAACTTGAGGCCGACGTGGTAGGACCTGACTGACGGATAGGCTGTCTGGAGAAGTTCAGGATCAGCGAAGCCGAGATTGTCAAGGCTGAAGAGGTTGCAGCCCTGTAGGTAAACCTTCATATCGGCGAAGCGGAGCATCCTCTTCGGGAAGGTGTAGGATACCACGAGATTGCGCAACTTGATGAAAGAGCCGTCACGGTACCAGAGAGAACTTGCCCTGTAGTTGTTGGCATTGCCCTGGGTGGTGAGGCGAGGCATGGTGGCTGTCCCGGCTGTATGCTCCGTCCAAGGAATCTCGTTGTTGAGCCAGGTCATCGAGATATTTCCGTTCTCGACAAGAGGCTTGTAGAGAGGGCTGTCCAGAAGGTTGACCGTAACTCCGGTCATTCCCTGGAAGTCGGCGGCCAGCTCGAAGCCCTTGTAGCCCAGTTCAATGTTGAAGCCGAAATAGAAGCGAGGCAATGTGGAACCGAACATTCTCACGACATCCTTCGAGTCAATGACATTGTCCCCGTTCTGGTCCTTATACTTGATGTCTCCCGGACGCACGGTGGAGAATGTCTGCTGCGGAGAGTTGTTGATTTCCATCTGGCTGGAGAAGAAGCCGATGGCCTCCAGGCCATAGCACTGGCCAACGCGGTTGCCCTTGTGGTAGAGATAGCCATACTCCTGGTATGCCTGGTTCTCATTGATAATTTCAGTATTGAGATATGAGGCCGTGGCGCTGATTCCGTAGGTGAAGTCCCCGCTCCTGTCAATCCAGGAGATGGCGAAGTCCGCTCCCTTGTACACATATTCCCCCTCACAGGCTTGGCCGACTCCGATACCGATAATTTCTGACGTGGAAGATGCCCCGGTCACCAGCACGTCGCTCCTGTAGTCACGGAATCCGTTCACATAGAAGTTGAGCCTGTTCCCGAACGCCGCGAAGTCGAGGCCGAGAGTTACTTTCTCTGATTTCTCAGGTTTCAGGCCGATTACAGGAAGGTCACCCTCCGCACTGCCGCTTACAGAAGTGGCATTGCTGCCGAAGACATAGCCGTTGCCGCTGCCGTAGGCCTGGCGCCAAAGCTCGTGAGTGAGGCTGTTGTCCCAGCCGGAAAGACCGTATGAAGCCCTTATCTTAAGCACGTCGAGCCAGCCAGCACCATCGAGGAAGTTCTCTCCAGCAATGTTCCACGCTGCGGAGACAGCAGGATAGAAGTGATACTTGGACCCGTCCGGAAGGTATGCCGAGCCGCTGTAGTTGGCTACCGCATTGAGTTCATAACGTTTTCTGTACGTGTAGGTTGCATTGAAAATGGCGGACTGGTTGCGGGCGGTGTTGTTCCTTCCGTTGCGCATTATGGAGCGGAAGTCGTACATCGCGGCGGCGTGGACATTGTGACCGTTGAAGTTCCTGTCGTATGCGAGCTTCGCCTGGAAGTTGCTTCTCATCATAAGTGAACTGAACGGCTGGGAATGTCCTAGTTCCTGGGAATCCTTGCCGTATATGGCCGGCGTGGTCACCAGAGTTCCGTCCTCAGTGATGGTCGGGAATGTGTTCATATACCTGTAGGACTTGCTGGAAGTCTCATTCATCCCTCCCCTGTTGTCAAATGATACGAGAAGTTCGGCCGAGAGTCCATTGGTCAGGACATCGAGATTCTGCCTCAGGCTGATGTCGGCAAGCAGGGTTCCGTACATATTGCGGATATGTCCCTTGTCCATAAGGAGGGCCACAGGGTTGTTTTCGCCGTAAACCTGGTCGCCACCGTAGATACCATTCTCATATCTTACCGGAAATGCTGCAGACGGGGTGTTCCAAATCACTTTCATGATGTTGTTCCTGCCGTAAGCCGTGCCCCGGAGTTCCTGAAGGTTGGCCGCAATGTGGGCCCGGAGGAATGTCGATGATGTAATGTCCAGGTCGAGGTTCGTCCTGACGCTAAGCCTCGTGTCGGTAGGCTTGGTGCTGTAGCGATCATCCGTAGTGGTTTCCTTCAGCATTGACTTGTCACGGTAATAGTCGATGACTGTATAGTAGCGGAATTTCTTGCTTCCGCCGTCGAATGTGAGCTGGAGCCTGTTGGAGTAGCCGACATTGTTCATCGTCTCCTTCCACCAGTCCACGTCCGGGTAGTCGTACGGGAGGTTGCCATTCTTGAATGCGTCGAGCTCGGCATTGCTGTACCTCGGGGCAAGCCCGTCAGCCACCATTGCCACATTGACGCAGTTGGCGTATGTGAAGGCATCTGCGAACTCCGGGGCCCTGAACTGGGTGTTCACCCCGAACTGGTACTTGGCGGTCACATTGAGACGGGTTTCGCCACCTCTCTTCGTCGTGACGCAGAGCACGCCGTTGGCTCCCTTCATTCCGTAGAGGGCTGCGGAAGCGGCATCGGTGAAAAGCGTGACTGACTCGATTTCCTCGGAAGTCAGGTCGGAAAGATCCCTCGGGAAGCCGTCCACAAGCACAAGAGGAGTCTTGCCGTGGACATTGAGCGTGCAAATGTTGTCCGCCGAGGAGCCGACTCCCTGTCTGATATTGAGTCCGGCAATCTTGCCGTAGAGAGCCTTGGCCACATCGATGTAGGCGGCATTCTCGAAGGCTCCGGCATCGACTCCAGTGGCCGAATAACTGCTGACCGGAAGAGCAGTCTCAATGTCGTAGCCGACGCTGAGGGTATCCGTCTTGACGAGCGGCGATGTCTGGGCGAAAGCCGGGACAATGCAGCAGGTCAGCAGCAATGTGGATATATTCTTGATTCTATAATTCATATCAAGTAAGATTTTATGATGAAGCCGGCCTTAATCACCAGCCCGGATTCTGGGTCATACCGTAATCCTTGTTGATCTCATTCTGCGGAATCGGAGCAAGATACCATCTGGTGTCCCAGTTAGTCTGCCAATAGCGGCCTGAAAGGGTAATCTTCTCGAATGTGAATTCCGTAGGGTTGTTAAGGTCATTGCCCTTGCTGCGGAGGCCGTAGAGGGTCTTCGTGAAGTCATTATGCCTGTTGTGCCTTACGAGGTCGAACCATCTCACCTCCTCGTAGCCGAGTTCCAGGGCCTTCTCGCGGAGTACGGCCTCACGGAAGGCATCCTTGCCAAGGCCTGAAGGCAATGCTCCAAGACCGACACGGGCGCGGACATCATTGACCATCTTGTATGCGGTCTCATCAGGACGGCCGTCAGCCTCGTTGATAACCTCCGCATAGTCCAGCATTATCTCGGCAAGCCTGAGGTATGGCCACTGTACAGGGCGGTTGTTCCTGTCCTTTGCCTCCTGGAGGACGAACTTCATCACGAGGAAGCCTGAGCCATCCTTGAACGAAGGATGGTTGGAATATACTGGAGCCGCAGTTCCGTCGCAATAGATGTCACCCGGACAGGCCACGTTCTCATAGAGACGTGGATCCCTGGTCGGAATCATCTCTCCACCCTCATATTTGAAGAATGGCTGCCTGGACGGATGCTTCCAGTCGAAATCGGCAGGGAAATCGCTGCCGTCCTCCCAAGGGAACATATCAACGTAATTCAATGTAGGGCCGCTGTAATACCTCTGGTCAATGAATGAGGAATGGGTCGAAGCCTGGTAGCCGTGACGGCAGGAAATCAGGATTTCGGAACCGCCCCTGTCATAGTAGGCCTTCCTGTAGGCCAGTCTCCTTGCATCGTGCGTGGCCTCCTCCGGCTGGATGAGGGAATACTCCCCGCGGGATGCCACCTCGCTGAAGAATGCCTCGGCAGCCTGTTTTGCCGCCGTCCAGCGGGCTGCGCTGTAGTTGCCGTAGCAGGTGTATTCGTCGGCCTGCGGATGCCAAGGCGTATCGGAGTTGAAGGTCGGGCTGGCGGCCCACTGCAACACCTTGAACTTGAGAGCCATGGCTCCGGCCCTTGTCATCCTGCCATCCTGGATTACATCCTCCTTCCATATCAGGTATGGAATGGCCTCGTCAAGAAGTTCCACGATATTGTCAACTGTCTGGGCGAATGTCAGACGAGGGAAGTTCATCGGCTCGTTGACATCCACGGCGTGGTCCAGCCAGGTTACACCGCCCACATAGCGGAGCATCTCGAAATAGGAGAGGGCGATTATGACCTTGGCCTCAGCAATGCGACGCTGCTTCTCTCCGTTGTCGTAACCCGGAACCCTGTCCACGTTCTCGATGAAGAGCCAGGCGTAGCGAATGGCAGTCCAGTCCGTCTCGGAGCCGAAACAGTAGGCTGCATTGCCGTTAATGCTGTTCGGGCTGAGGGCTCCGTTGTAATAATATTTCATCGGGCCGTCACTGATATTGTCACGGAAACTCTGCGACAGGTCTGTGAGGGACTCCAGAATATTGACACCCAGCTTGTTGTTGAGAGAGGTGGGGATGCCGTACGGAAGAGCGAGATAGGCACGGTTGAGAACCTTCTCCGCTTCTGTAGGGGAAGAGAACATCTGGTCGGTCGTCGCACCGGAACTTTCCGGCTGGTCACCGAGGAAGCTGTCCCCGAACTTGATTTCCGAACAGGACACAATGGCCGCGAAAGAAAGGGCTGCAAGAATAATATTTATTGATCTTTTCATACCTGCTCCAATTAGAAATTGACATTAAGCCCGAGGCTGTAGATCTTGACGAGAGGATAGTCTCCGAACCTGTTGGTGACACCCTCCGGGTCAATGTATTTGAGCGGCGAGAAAGTCAGCAGGTTATAGCCGGTAAGGGTAATCCCGAGTGAGGAGATACCAGCTTTCTTCAATGCTGCGGAGTTGCTTATCGTATAGCCGAGAGTCACGTTCTTGAGACGGAAATACGAGGAGTTCTTGAGCCAGAGGGTGGACGGCTCGGAGTTCCAGCTCTCGCTTTCCTCCGAAGGGCGCGGATAAATCGCATTTTCCTGATTTTCAGGTGTCCAGCACCCGTCGTAGAAATATGTGAGAAGGCCTCGCTTGCCCGCATTGGTGAACGGGATACGGTACTCTATGTCGTACATCTTGTCCACGTGGGTGGCTCCGGTCCACTGCATGCTGAAACTCAGGCCCTTCCAGTTGAAGCCGGCATTGAGGCCGAACATATATTCAGGGCGGGAGCCGTAGCCTGTGACGCATTTGTCATTGCCGTCCACGATGCCGTCCTTGTTCAGGTCGGCATACATCGCATCGCCCGGATATACCTTCTGGTATGGCTGCGGGAGCTCAGGATTGAGGGTGAGCGAACCGTCCGGATTGGTGATGAAGTCGCTGTACTGATAGAGACGGATGTACTTGTAAAGCCCGGTCTGGCGGCCTGTAGGCCCACCGGTCTCATTCATATAGTCGTACTGCTTGCGCACCTCGTCCATATAGAGAATCTTGTTTCGGGCAAATGAAGTATTGGTATTGATGAAGTAGTCGAAGCCCTTGCCCACCTTGTCATTCCAGGACAATGAAATCTCATATCCACGGTTGTCAACCTTTCCGATATTAAGGTTCGGGGAGGAGGTGGCAATGATGGCCGGCGTGGATTTCGGAGCAATGAGAATGCCCTTGCGCTTCTCGTAGAAGCCGTCAAGTACTACGGAAAGCCTGCTCCTGAACATCTTGAGGTCAACTCCGACATTCATCTTGTCGGCAGTCTCCCAGGTCACTTCCGGATTGCCGAGCTTGGAGATGGCGAAGGCCTCTGAGGAGTTCGGGTTGGTGACTCCGAAGCTGTAGGCACCTGCGCTCGACCATACGGAAGGCATGTACATGAACCTGGAACTGATGCCTGTATCGCTACCCACACGGCCGTAGGAGGCCCTGATCTTGAGGTAGGTGATGGCTTTCTGCCTCTGCATGAAGTCCTCGCCGGAGATTACCCAGCCGGCTGACACTGACGGGAAGAGACCGAATCTGGTCTTGCCCGGGGCGAAGTTTTCGGAGCCGTTGTATCCCATGTTCACATCGAGGAGATACTTGGTCTTGTAAGCGTATGTCACACGGCCGACGAGTCCGATGTAACTCCTTGGTATATAGGTATAAGTAGCAGGATAATACTTCCTTGACTGGTTGTAGAGCAGGAGGGCTCCGACCTTGTGGTCACCGAATGAGCGGTCATAGTTGACCCTCGCCTCCAGATACCAGTTCTGTCCCCTTCCATAAGATTCAGAATAAGAAAGCGGTGTATCCGTACCGGTAGGCAGGAAGATGTGGGTCTTGTCGAAGTCCGGGTCAGTCTCGGGCATAAGCCCGTTCGAATCGAAATAGGACTTGTAATAGACTGTCTGCGACTCGACTCCGCCGCCGGTGCGGGTCTTGTTTAGGAGGAAATTGTTGTCGTAGGCACCCTTGATACCAATGCTGAGCCCCTCCGTGAGCATGTCGAGGCTCTGTGTAATGTCAATGTCAAGGTTGAGCTTGGTATCATATACCTGCTCATAGCCGTAGCCATAGAACACGAACATTCCGTCACGAAGCACCTCGCCGAGCGGCACGAGATCCTTCGGCACCACTGTCCTGACCCCGTCGATGAATCCGGGACCGGAGAAAGGATGGGTCCAGATCTGCGCTATGACCCAAGGGTTCTGGTCCTGGCTGGTGCCGGACACCACGTTGCGAGGCTCCCTCCTGTTGCCTACGTTTCCGCCGATGCCGAGTTTCATATTGGTTGTGCCGGTGAGCTTGACATCCACATTCGCACGGTAGTTGAACCTGTTGTAGCTGTAGTTGTTGTCATATTTCTGGTTCGGGAACTGCTTCAGGAGACCGTTCTGGAAGAGATAGCCCAGGGACACGAAATACTTCACCTTGTCATTGCCGCCGGAAATGTTGACATTGTCCTTGGTCTGGAAGAACACATCATTGAAGATATAGTCGGACCAGTTCATGCTAGGATACATAATCGGATCAGAGCCTGTGCGGTAGGCCTCGACCTGCTCCTTGGTGAAGTACATCTTCGGATCCGTGACATTGTCAAGCTGCTTCTTGATGTTCCAGAAGCGGGCGTACTCGTAGGAGCCGGTCTGCTCCACGAGAGAAATAGGCTGCTGGATACCGGCGGATGCGCTCAAGGAGATATGAGGCTTGCCCGTGGAGCCGCGCCTGGTGGTCACGAGGATAACACCGTTCGCACCCCTGACACCGAACACTGCCGTACTGGAGGCATCCTTCAATACGGAAATGCTCTCGATTTCATTAGGGTCAATCTGGGTGAAATCCCTCTCCACTCCGTCCACGAGGACTAGAGGCGAGGCAAGGCTGTTGTCGAGAGAGCCGCAACCCCTGATGTAGATGGCTGCCGCATCCTTGCCCGGCTGGCCGCTAGACTGGACAGATGCCACGCCGGGTATGTTTCCGGCGAGCATATTGGTTACACTGCTGACCGGAGACTTCAGAAGGTCCTCGGTCTGGACGCTTGACAGCGCACCTGTGATGGTGGCCTTGCTCTTGGTGCCGTAGGCGATTACCACGGTCTCCTCAAGGCTTTCACTGTCGTCTTCAAGAATCACATTGAGCACAGCAAGGCCTTTCACCTGCACCTCGGTATCCTTGAAACCGATGGACGAGAACACCAGTGTGGCATTAGCGTCAACATCGAGCGTGAAGTTACCGTCGAGGTCGGTGAAAGTACCCGTTGACGTACCCTTGACCTGCACATTGGCCACTGGTACCGGTTCCGAGTATTTGTCCGTCACCTTTCCCTTCACGGTGATTCTCTGTGCGTGAAGGAACTGGAATGAAAGACAAAAAACCAGAACTGTCAGAATGACTTTCAGATTTTTCATATAATATTGGTTGGTATTTGTCCGGAAATCCGGATGAATTATTTTCCTGTTATGCCTGAAGCCTCTCCCACTACTTTCAGGAGGCTCTCATCCTCCAGCACGGAGTCCTGGAAAAGCTGCCAAATCATCACACCGCCAATGCCTTTATCCCTGGCATACTGGCATTTGAGGCGGATTGTCCGCTGCCCGTTGTACCAGGTATTCCCCTCCTGGTCAAGGTTCCTGGCATTGGCATCCCTGTTCCTCCAATACTCCATGATATTGCGGAAAGTGATGCCCCCGGCATTGTCGGTACCCGGGAGATTGTCCCAGGTATGCCCGTAGAATGGCATTCCCCCGGTGAGTTTCGCCAATGGGATGCCGAGCATGGAGTGGCAATATTCGATGTCTGACACATAGTCTTCGTACGAGGCAAACTGGCCCGGGCTGTCCTCCCTCCGGACATCGTAGCTCATTATATTTATATAGTCGAAGTTCTCGTGCCATTTGGTGCCGTATTTGACCCAGTCGCCAGCGATGACGGCGGAGGACAATGTCATCCCCTTCTTCATCTTGTCCCTTATCCTGTCGAAGAGGTCGAGGAGCTTGTCATTGTTCGGGCCGACCTGCTGATATTCCTCAAAGTCAATGTCAATGCCGTCAAACCCGTATTTCGCCGAGTAAGCGACAATGTTGGACGCCAATGTCTCCCTGAGAGCCTCAGTCTGCACCGCCGAGGTAAAGTCTCCCTTAGAACGGAAAGAGCCTATCACCTTAACCCCGTGGGCGTGGGCCGCGGAGGTCAATGTGGCCGCATAATTGTCCAGCACCCCGCTGTCGAGAGTAGCATCCGCATTGACATAGCTGAAGCAGAGGAGAATGTGGGTCAGGCAATCCCAACGGATATTGTCCTTGTAGATATCCCAGTTCCACTGTGCTGGCTGGGCATAGCCGAAGACTACAAAGTCGGAATCCCCGGGCTTGTCATCTGGAGTTTCTTCAGTATTGTCGGACGGCTTCTGGTATCCGTTCGGAAAATCTCCCGCCGGGGTGCTTGAGCATCCCGCGATGAGGCAGGACAGCAGAAGAGCAAGAGCAATAGTCAGTTCTTTCATTCAGTGTTATTTTATCGTTTTGACAAATATCGGGAAATGAGTATATAGAACACTGGAAATTTGTCTATAAATGTTGGAGAATCATCCAATACCGGACAAATATCCACCGTAAAGTTTCGGAATTGGACAAATCTCCCTATTTTTGCAAAGGGCTGTTTACAGCTTCCTTAAAGCCAGAAACCTTATGATTAGAGCACTGATTCTAACTGCATTGACCCTATCCTTGTTCGCGGCCTCCGCACGGGCGAACGATGACCAGTTCTCAAAATACCGCATAATCGGGCACAATGACGGTCTTGCCGACAACAAGATAAAATCCATAGTGGAGGACAGTCTCGGGACCTGCTGGGTCGGGACCACGAGAGGCATCAACCGCATATTCGAGGGAAGGGTGATCAACTATTCCCGGGACACCTGCATCCTCAGCAAGGACATAGGCTTCATCGCGAAGGACAGGCAGCAGAATATCTGGGCCGCCAGCGGAGGGCTCTACCTCTATGACTACCGCACCGACAGTTTCAATGAAATATTCTGCGAAGGCCGTGAAATCTGGGCCAACTCTTACAGCGAGATTGATGATGGCATGGTATTCTGCTCCCCGGAGGGAATATCAATGTACACCTTTGCGGACAAGAAGTTCAGGATGCTGATTCCACGCAGATGGGATGACATAAGGTACAACGGCTTCTGCATGGCCGACAACAGGGTCGCATTGGCCTCCTCGACAGACGGCAATATCTACAGCATTGACATCTGGACGGGAGAAAGGAAGATAATCCACGAATTCCACAACAACATCTACGTAAAAGACGTTGTAAGGGACGACAACGGCAATATCTGGTTCGCCATCTACCGGAAGGGACTCTACTGCTTCAACCCTAAGTCCGGAACATTGCTGGAATCATTCACCGGAGACGATTTTAACGGCAACAACATCATCCTGGACCTCAACCCGCATTGCGGAACCCTCTACATCTCCACTGACGGCGCAGGCATCTTCGAACTGGACCCTGACAGTTTTACCGTGACTACGCTACGGGACAGGACTGGCAGCCGCATTCCCGAAGAACTCGCCTCAGTCAATACCATGTATTTCGGCGGCAATGGATTTTGGTACGGAACCATACGCCACGGACTGATACAGAGAACCACTGACTTCATCAAGATTTTCCACGATGACGACTTCGGATACAATGCGGAAAGAGGCATAAACAAGGATGTCGTAAGCTGCCTCTGCGAAGGGCCTGACGGAAACATCTGGATTGGCACTGACGGGGGAGGTTTATACACATTGCTAAGGAAAGAAAGCAGAATCGTACCGGCCAAGTCATTGGAGAGACAGAAAATCACCGCCCTGGAGTGGGTCGGGGACGACTATATGCTTATTTCAATTTACAACAAGGGCATATACAGATACGACCCCCGGACAGGAAAAACGGAATATGTCTTCATCAAGGACAAGGAAACGACGGAAAACATTCTCAGGCAAGACATTACGATACAGCTGAAAAGTCTTCCCTCCGGCAAGGTCGCAGTCCTCACGAGAAACATATTCGAATACAATCCCGCAACCGGAAAGATTGAAGCGTCCGGAATCAACCTGAAGGGAACGAACAATCTGAGAATAGCCGACATAGGGGCTAAAAGCACATTCCTATATACCCATCACGAAATCTTCCGGCTGGACAATATGGAGCGTACCGCTGAAAAAATCTACAGCAACTACGAGGGTGACATTGCCTGCGTGAGGATGATTGGAAGCACATTGTACGTCATAAAGTCCTACAATCTCGAAATACTTGACACGGGGACAGGTGAAATGGAAATGACCAGCTTCCGGTACAATGGCAGCCTGCTCCCTATACTCGAAAAGGACGGTTCCGGCAACATCTGGCTGTCCACCCGGGACAATATCATAAGAGTGGAGGGATCCCGGCTGGACAAGTACATCAAGTTTGGAGAGATAGAAACCGGCGTCACCAACGACTTCATTGAAGATGTTTCCCTCCTTTCCACTGACGGGGGCCTGTTCTTCGGTGGCAACTCCAGTTTCTGTGCCGTGCAGGCATCCAGGGCCGACATCTTCCGGGGCAAGAAGAATGTCTTCCTGCTGAGGGTCAATGTCAACGGACAGAATGTGGATTACAAGATGAACGGCAATATCCCCGGCATCCAGGTCAAATGGAACTACAACTCGATGTTCATAGACGTAAGTACTGACACGGACAATGTCTTCAAGGCCAACAGTTTCAGATACACAGTCAGCAATAGGGACAAGAAGACAGTCATCTACTCTGACAGCCGTCTTTCCCTGCCGGTACTCGGATCAGGAAGATACGGGATATCAATAGCTTACAAGGACGATGCGGACAACTGGGTCGAGAGCGGGAACCGCATCAACATTACCGTCAATCCGCATTGGGGCCGGAACATAGCCTATATATCGGGGACAATCCTGCTGATTGCGGCATTGATTTTCGGTGCAATGTTCATATACTACAGAGTCGAAAGGAACAAGGCCGAGGAGCAGTACAGGAAGAGAAAGGAGAAACTCTCCGACAACAAGCTGAAGTTCCTGACCAACATTTCCCACGAACTGCGGACACCACTGACCCTCATCTACTCACCCCTGAAGAGACTTCTGGACAAGAATGATTTCGAGCCGTCTGTAAGAAAAGAACTCAGCGGCATCCTGTCCCAATCCCAGTACATGAACCAGCTGATCAACATGGTGCTGGATTCACGCCGTCTTGAGGAAGGATTCGGGACCGTCAACATCGCACCGCACAGACTCAATGACTGGATTGACACCGTAACCGATGAGTTCCGTGCGGAGTTCGAGAACAAGTCCATCAGCCTCATCTGCGACAAGGACCCGGCCATCGGTCTGGTCAATTTCGACGAGAGCAAGTTCCGCATCATCCTGGGCAATCTCCTGATGAACGCCTGGAAGTACAGCGGCCCGGAGACCACAGTCACGATAAGGACGAGCGCATTGGACGGATATATTCGCATATCTGTGATAGACAGGGGAATAGGCATAAGCGGAATAGATGCGGACGAACTCTTCAACCGCTTCAGGCAAGGCCATAGCCAGTCAAAAGGTTTCGGACTGGGGTTGGCCTACACCAAACTCCTCGTGGAAACGCATCAGGGAGGCAGGATAGGCGCGTTCCCCAACCCGGACAAGGGCTCGACATTCTGGTTTGAGATTCCGGGTGCCATAGAATGCACATCCAATCTACCTGTACCGGCAGAGGCCACGGAAACAGAAATGGCCGACAACACCGAGTCCACAGGGGAAGTCCCGATTTCCGCAAGCGACTTCAACACAGCGGATTGCACTATCCTGATAGCGGAGGACGAGCCGGATCTCCTGGACTTCATTGCGAGGGAGCTGAGCCCTTATTTCAAGTCGATTCTCAAGGCGGGCGATGGAAAGGAGGCGTTGGAACTGGTTTCCAGACATTCTCCGAACATCATCGTAAGCGATGTCATGATGCCTCTCATGAATGGATACGAGCTTTGCCGCAGGGTCAAGAACAGCATAGAGATAAGCCACATTCCGGTCATTCTCCTTACAGCCCAGGCGGACAATATCCACAGGGAGGAAGGCTACAAGTCAGGAGCGGATATCTTCCTGACCAAGCCTTTCGACATCCCCGTCCTGCTTGCGGCCATCAGGAACACCCTGCAGGCAAGGATCCGGATTCACGAGAAATACAGGAATCTCCTCAAACCTGTATCCCCGGTGGATGCCACTTTCTCCAATGCCGATGAGCAGTTCATAGTGAAACTGGACAAATACATTGAGGCAAACATTGCCAATGACTCCCTGAATGCCCAGATGATAATAGAGCATCTCTGCATGGGCCGGGCCACATTCTACAAGAAGATGAAGGAAATCATCGGCATGGGCATAATGGAGTACGTAACCGGGAAGAGGATGGCACTGGCGGCCGAATTGCTGACAAAGAGCAGCCTCACTGTAGCGGAGATTTCCCAGCGCTGCGGCTACATTGACAGCCAGTATTTCACCAAGGTCTTCAAGCAGCATCTCGGCCAGTCCCCGAGCCTCTACCGCAAGACCCGCTGAAGTCTAAGACCTCTTCCTCCAGGACAATGTGGCAGCGAGGCTGAACGCCAATGCGAATATACTGAGTGCCAGATAGTTAAGGGAAAGGTCAACGAAGGTGGAACCCTTCAGGTAAACCGAGCGCATGATCTCCACGAAATATCTCGGTGGCAGGAAGACTGTGATTTTCTGCGCCCAGGACGGCATCGAGTCAATCGGGGTCAGAAGCCCGCTCATAAGGATGAATGTCATAATGAAGAAGAACATCACGAAGATGGCCTGCTGGGAGTTGTCCGAGAAATTGGCCACCGTGAGGCTGAAACCAGAGATTGTCAATATGAAAAGGACGGCCCCGAGCAATATCAGCCAGATGCTTCCCACAGGGGCAAGTCCATATACCAGGCGGGCCGTCGTCATTGCTATGGCAAGCACGAAAAGTCCTATGAGCCAATATGGTATGAGCTTGGAGAAAATAAAGGTCAGCCTGCTCACAGGGGTGACATTGATCTGCTCCATCGTCCCTGCCTCCTTCTCCCCCACTATGCTGAGCGCAGGCAGGAAGCCGCACACGAGGATGAAGAGCATAATCATCAATGCTGGAATCATGTAATGGCGGTAATCCAAGGTCGGATTGTACCTGTAATCAACTGTCAAGAAATCATTTGCATTGACACTCATCCCGTTCTCCGACATTATCCCGGATATTGCCCCGGCGGCGGTCTGAAGCACATATTGCAGTCCCAGCGAGGCCTTGGTGGCATTCACGGCATTGGCCATTATGCTGATTTTTCCGGCTGCCGGCGTGCCGAGATTCCTTTCAAAATCTGATGGAATCTGCAATATGGCATCGGCCTCCCCGGAATCCGTCAGTTTCATTGCCAATGCGAAATCATCCGTCATTCCCGCAAGCCGGAGATATTCGGAGGCTTCGATATGGGACATAATCCGTCTGGACAATGATGACCTGTCCTGGTCCACCACGACCACATTGACATTCTTGACATCCATTGTCATAATCATCGGCATAAGCAGCATTATCATTATCGGAAACACGATAATGAGCTTGGGAATGAATGAGTTGCGGAAAATCTGCGTAAACTCCTTCCTTATCAGTACAAGCAATACACCCATATCCTATTCCAATCTGTCATTGAACTTTTTCAAAGCGGCAGCGACTATCACCACGACCATCCCGGACAGCACCGCAAGGTCGCCCAGCACCGCAGTCAGCGGCAGCCCCTGTATCATCATTTTCCTGATGGCGTCGATATACCACCTGGCCGGGACAATGCACGAGAGGCCCCGGAAGAAACCAGGAAGATTCTCAATCGGGAATATCATCCCGGAAAGCATCATTATCGGAAGCATCATCACCATCGCGGAAATCAGCAATGCGGCCAGCTGGGTCGATACCAATGTGGATATCAGCATTCCCAGGGCCAGGGCCAATGTCAGATAGACCAGGGAAATGATGATGATTCCGCCCACGCCTGAGCTCATCGGCACGCCGAGAAGATAGCGTGAAAGCAGCAGTATGATTGCCAGCACCGCAAGGGAAATGATGAAATACGGCACCATCTTGGCCAGGATAATCTTGATAGGCCGCACAGGTGACACCAGCAGCACCTCCATCGTCCCTCTCTCCTTTTCCCTGACAATGGAAACCGATGTCATCAATGCACATACGAGGATGAAAATCAGGCCGAGAATGCCCGGGACGAAGTTGTATGCGCTCCTCATCTGAGGATTGAAAAGCAGCCTGGTCTCAAAGATGTCATTTCCACCCTCTCCCTGCATCAGGACGCTGCTTAAATATGCGCCGGCAGCCTGGGCCTTGTTGACATTGGAAGCGTCAAGGATGACCTGAATACCCGCTCCGGTGTCAAGTCCCTGGGAATGAAGCATTTTCCTGCGGTCAAAATCCCGGCTGAACACCACCGCGGCATCGGCTTTGCCGGATCTTATAGCCTCATCAATATCTCTCTGCGCCACATAACCCCTGAATGTAAAATACTGGTTGGCCGAGATGTCCCGTACGGCATCCCTGACCCCGTCAGTAATCTCCGGAGCCGAGACAATTACATTGACATTGTTGACCTCGGTGGAAATGGCGAAGCCGAAAAGGACTGTCAGCACCACGGGTATCATAAAGACTATCAGCATTGTACGCTTGTCCCTGAGAATGTGGAGCGACTCCTTCTTGACAAATGATGCGAACTGGCTTCTCATAATCATTCCCCCCGTTTTGCGCTCCGGGCAATCTGCCTGAAGACTTCGTCCATATCCTTGGCCCCGAATTCCGCCTTGAGGCCGGAAGGGCTGCCCATAGCCGCAATCTTGCCGTCCACCATCATTGACACCCTGCCGCAATACTCCGCCTCATCCATATAATGCGTTGTGACAAAGATAGTTGTACCCGAGGCGGCGGTCTCGTTTATCATTTCCCAGAACTGCCTCCTAGTAATCGGGTCCACTCCGCCTGTAGGCTCATCCAGGAAAATGATTTCAGGCCTGTGGATACCTGCCACGGAGAATGCGAGCTTCTGCTTCCATCCGAGGGGAAGCCTGCCGACGAGTTCGTCTTTCAGGTCAATGAGCCCGAGGCTGGCCATAAGTTCTCCAGCACGTTCCCCGGCCTCCTTCCAGCCGATACCGTAGATGCCGGCGAAAAGTTCCATATTCTCCTTGACAGTCAGATCATTGTACAATGAGAAACGCTGGCTCATATAGCCTATCCTTGTCTTGATTTTCTCGCCTTCACGGATTATGTCACAGCCCGCCACGGAACCGCTTCCGCTTGTAGGCCTGCTCAGTCCGCAGAGCATTCTCATTGCGGTGGTCTTCCCCGCCCCATTCGCTCCGAGAAAACCGAAAATTTCACCCCGTCCCACATCGAAACTGATATGGTCCACTGCTGTGAAATCCCCGAACCGCTTGGTCAGGTCACGGACTGTTATTATATTGTCTGCACTCATTGTTTGAATCTGCTACATCAATTCTATGAAAACATCCTCGACGCAGGGCTTGACAGGTCTGGCTTCGAGGCCTGAGATGTCCCTGTTCGCATTGAGAAATGCCTCAATGCTGAAGTCGTCCTCCGCGATGAGATGATGCCACTCCCCGAAACAATAGCATTGCCTTACACCCTCCTTGCCCCTGGCTATCCTTAGCAAGGCCTGCATATCGTCTGCCTTGATGGCATAAAGTCTGCCGTGGAAACTGTCCACAATGCCCTGTGGAGTATCCGTCCTGAGAATCTTTCCTCCATTTATCAATGCGATACGGTCGCATCTCCCGGCCTCGTCCATATAAGGAGTAGATACGAATATCGTCATCCCGGTGCTCTTCAACCCGTCCAGCATATCCCAGAACTCCTTCCTGGAAACCGCATCCACACCGGTGGTAGGCTCATCCAGGAATAGAACGGAAGGCTTGTGTACCAGGGCACAGGACAATGCCAGTTTCTGCTTCATTCCACCTGAAAGTGCTCCGGCCTTCCTGTCCCGGAACTTTTCTATATGACTGTAAATTGGAGCAATAAGTTCGTATGAATCAGATACTTGCACACCAAATAACGATGCGAAGAACTCCAGATTCTCCCGGACGGACAAATCAGGATATAGAGAAAATCTCCCCGGCATATAGCCGACTATCTTCCTGATTTTCAGGTAATCCTTCACCACGTCGAGGCCCTCCACCCTGGCATTGCCCGTATCGGCCTTGATCAATGTGGTCAGTATCCGGAACAAAGTGGTCTTGCCCGCCCCGTCCGGCCCGATCAGGCCGAAAAGTTCGCCACCGGCAACATTGAGGTTCACATCGGAAAGAGCCTTGATATTGCCGAAAGACTTGGATATATTATTGATTTCCAGCGAGTTCATAAGTCAGGGTCTTGTCAGGCTTACCTCTCCGGAGAAACCGATTTTCAGCCTGCCGTCATTAACCACCGCAATCTTCACGGCATAGACAAGGTTGGCCCTTGAGTCAGCGGTCTGGATGGTCTTCGGGGTAAATTCACTCTCTGAAGATATCCACATTACCTGCCCGTCATAGTCGTACCTGTTTCCGGAACCGAAGTCCTCTGTCACTTTCACCGGGTCTCCGAGCTTGATCCCTGAGATTTGCGCGGAGGTGAAATATGCCCTGAGATATATCCTGTCCAGGTCCGCAATCTTCACAAGCGGCTTCTCGGGCGTTGTCAGTTCACCGGCCTCCGCATATTTGGCCAGAACCGTACCTGATACCGGAGCAGTGGTGCGGCATTTTGCTATCCTGTCATCCAATGCCTCAATCTGCGCCTCTATCGCAAGCGCATTGTCATTGATAGAGGACGTGTTCTTGTCAATGTTGGAGAGGGTCGCAGTCAGCTGGCTCTCGAGAATGCGAATCTGCGCCTCGATGTCATCCTTCTGCTTGCCTGTGGCCGCCCCGTCCCGGAGAAGCCTCTCAACCCTTGCCAGCTCGGTCTTCTGCTTGGCTATCTGCTCCTTCAATGAGGCAATCTGTGCCTTCTTGTCTGGCCGGCTGCCCAGCAAGGCTGCCATCTGCGCCTTCAACTGCTTTCGCTGAAGGGTCAGCTGTACGCTGTCAACCTCGGCAATGATATCTCCTTCTTTGACTGTCATTCCCTCTTCAATGCCAAATTTCAGAATCCGGCCCGTGGCCTCTGAAGAAATAAGGACCTCGGTAGCCTCGAATGTTCCGTATGCGTCCGCCTCTTCCCCGCTCCGGCAGGATGCGAGCAAGGCCAATGCTGATGCGATGATAAGTATCTTTTTCATTGTTACGATGTTTTTACAAATTCAATGTCCTCTTGAGCCTGTATGCCGCCTGGAGAAGTTCTATCTTCCTGTTGCTCAATGCAATGCCGGCATCATTCTCTTCTGATATCTTTCGCAGCAGGTCGGTCGAGTCAATGACCCCGTTGTCAAGCCTGGACTCCGCTGCCTTTCTTATGGAGCAACGCAGTCCCACTATCTTCTCATCGCTTTCCATTGCCTTCCGGAGCCTCTCGACTTCACCCGACTCCCGGGCTGCGCTCATATCGGAATTGAGCAGGAAAATGCTGCGCTGGATGTCCACCTGACGCTTCTGTGCATCAAGTTTCCGGAGATTGTTGCGCCTGGTATTGAAGCCTGTGAGGTTCCATACCATCCGGACTCCGGCCATTCCGTTCAATGTCCAGTCAGGAGATGTCATGCTCTTGAACATATCCAGGCCGGGATAGCCGTAATAGCCCTGTGCGAATGCGCTGAAATGCGGTATCACATTCGAGTTGATTTCCTTTTCCCTGGCACCGATGCCGGCGACTTTGGCATTGAAAAGTTCCAGTTCAGGCCGCCTTGAAAGTTCATCTGCATTATTGGCAACAATCAGAATATCAGGCATTTCCGGCATTTCAAGGGCTTCCAGCCTGCTGCCGGTCAGGATTTCCAGCATTTTCCGGTATTCCTCCCTGGCATATCGGGTCTGGTCGAGAGTCTGCATTGCCGTAAGCAATTCTACTTCAACTGCTTCCACATCCGAGCGTGTAGCCACCTCATTCGCAAGGCATATCTGCATCTTATCCAGATTAGACTGAAGCAGGGATATTGTGTTCAGGAGCCTTTCCTCCTTGCCATCCAGAAGGAGAATGCTGAAATAAATGTCGTCCACCCTGGAAAGCAGCTCATAGATGTCCACCTCGACCTGCCTGCGCTGTTCCTCCGCCTCGGCTTCCACGATTTCCCTCATCGCCCTGGTCTTTCCGCCGTCCCAGATGTTCTGGTTAATGTCTATGGCGACCTTGTACTGGTCTTTCCGCAGGCCGGTGATTTCAGGAGCCTGTATCGGCTTCCCGTCCGGAGTCCCGCCAGAGAGGAGTTGCTTGAACACTTCCGGATAGGACGTGGACGCAGACTGATACGATGCCTGGGCAGATACGGAAATCTGTGGTATCCAGCCTCTTGCGGCATTGCTGAGATTGTACTGCGCAACCTCGTCAATGATGCCGAGCTGCCTGACGAGGGGATAGTTCTCCCTCGCAAGCTGCCTGCATTCCTCCAGGCTCTGGCCTGATGCAGGGACGTGTGCGGACAGGCAGGCCAGCATTGTCCACATGAAAATCTTTTTCATATTGAAGCTCACCTTATTTTGTTTCATATCTTATTGATTTTCAATATTCTTCTTTTCATTGTCTCAATGTTCTCAGCCCTTCTTTCAGCCAGGAATCTCTCTTTGTCCTTCTCATCGGTAATTCCTGAATAGAACTCGAACGACACGAATGGAAATAGATTCAATGCCACAATGGAGAAAAACAGTTTCCGCGCATCGACTCTTTCAATCCTCCCGCTGGCCGCTTCCTTGTCTATTGACTTCTGGGCATTCCTATATACCTCATTGATATTGGACTTCAGTCCATGGTCGTCCAGAAAATACTTCTCCGCATTCGGCAAGATTTCGTTCAATATGAAGCGGGGCAAAAGAGGATTGGCTGCCAGCACGTCGAAATGCCGTCCCACTCCCTCCGCCAGCCTTTCCGAGAACGGCCTCTCGTCCTGGACAAAAACGGAGAACATCACTTTGAACATATTGTCTATGTTTCTTTTCAGAACTTCGCCGAAAAGTTGCTCCTTGGTCCGGAAATAATAATGCAGCATAGCGTGTGTAACCCCTGCATTTTCGGCGATGGAGGTGGTCCTCGCCCCATCATAACCTTTGGTAAAGAACTCTGTCTCAGCCGCTTTCAGTATCTTGTCGTCTGTCCCTTCCTTATGTCGCATTTGTATTAACAAATTTATTTAACAATATTGTTAATGCAAAGGTATAATAAAAAATCATCAATCGCAACGATATCCGAATAAAATGTCATCAATCGCAACAACAGCCGAAAAAATGTCTGTCATATCGAGCGAAGCACGCAGTGCGTAGTCGAGATATCTATTATTAAATCAATCTGTTATATAGATCTCTCCATTCGCTTCGCTCAGTCGAGATGACACACTATGGAATTGCAAGAGTAGCTGGCTCAAATGCCAATTCTATGTCAAACTGGACATAGCTTTCATCTCAACCATACTCGTCATGCCCCGCCGTCGTTTCGTCATGCCCGGCCTGACCGGGCATCTACCGCCCCGCATCACGTACAAACTGCGGAAAGTCCTCATTTCCATTGAGATAGCCGGAGAAAGTAAAGCCCTCGTAGCTGAATTCCTTTATCAGGGAATCAGCGCCAGAACCCGGATCGGACTGCATTGGAGGAAGAGCGCCCGCCCTCTCCTGAATAAGGAACCTGGCCATAGCGCCGCGGCAGGTCTTCGCCCAGACAGAAGGAGTAACCAGCCTCCCGTTCTTCATCACGTGGAAGCCCGGCTCAATTACCCTTATCTCCGACACCACTCTTTTCCAGTCAAACAGCGAACGGAACTCCTCGGTATCCAGATAGACCAGGACCCCGTCATCGGCCTTGACGCTCTCTATCAGGATTTCAGTCAGCATCGGTCTCCAGAAATCCGTAATCCGCTTCCCCTCAGTTGCTTTCAAAGCCAGATTACTCTCCATCCTGTACTGCGAAATCCCGTCAAAAGGCCTCAGGAGCCCATAGAGGCAGGATGAA
>JBJEBP010000310.1:0-5793 GCA_051870135.1 Candidatus Cryptobacteroides sp.
TCTTACGCCCTTCCATTCCGCTATGACGCGCCTGTCTCCGGCACGGTACTGCCTGCCTTCACCGCCATAGTTGAAAAGATGTCTCTTGTCGTAGAAAGTGACAGAGTCGGGAGTGACGAAGTAGAAGCGGTTGACCCTCATTCCGTCTTCCAGGCCGAGGGCAATGCTGCCGGCCACCGCACAATCCCGTTTCCGGGCTTCTTCCTGCAAGAAGGCGAGGCCCCCTGAAGGAATGTTCTCGCAATTGCTGTTGAACCCGGTCGTGAACATTTCCGGGAGAAGATAGAGGTCCGCCTCTGGTGCCTTGTCCAACATAGTACGGGCTGCACCAATGTTCCCGGCAATGTCTCCCCAAAGGATATCTGCTTGTATTACAGCTATTTTCATCATCAAGTCCGTTAAAGTTCATCCATTATCTTCCTGACAGTCCTGACTGCCTCGCTGCTCGGCATTATCCAAAAATAGGCGGTTACCAGGATAATGACAATGCCTGCGGTATATGAAAGAAATGAATTGAACCAGATTGCCCCAGTCACTGAAAGGAGCATCAGGACAATCATTGTCATTCCTCTCAGGACAGTGCTCTTGTTGCCCTCCTTGAATGATGAGGCATACCGGTAGATAATCTTACCATCCTCCTCCCGCTCTCCGGCGTACTCGACCTTGCAGGAAATATATTTTTTCCTCCAGAGGTTTGTCCTGTCTGCGAACAGGTCGCAATCACCAGTGGAGCCAGGCAGGGCAATTCCTGTCAAATCCTTGCTCTCCAATACTTTACCATATTCTTTGAGATTGGCCTTGACCTGGCCGATGCAGGTTCCGAAACCGTTCTCCGTTTCGAACAATTTCATCCCGGCATCCATCATCTGGACTCTTGTGTCGAAATTCTTCATTGACCTAGTTTTTCTTTCCGCAAAAATACATTTTTTCAGTCTGTTTTGTCGCAATATTTGACTATTTTTGCAAGCCTATGGATGAAATTGCTCCAAGTTCCGTCAGAACAGCCCTGAAGGAAGCGGGATGTTGCGTCATTATGCCGACATATAACAATGCCGGCACGCTCTCTTGCGTAATTTCCTCGGTGCTTGAATATTGTGAGGATTTGATTGTAATCAATGACGGAAGCACAGACGGAACGGCTGGGATATTGAGAGGATTTGGCCAGAAAATAAGGGTTCTCACTCATCCGTTCAACTGGGGCAAGGGAGTTGCGCTCAAGAATGGGCTCGAATGCGCAATGGAGATGGGGTTCAGCAATGCAATAAGCATTGACTCCGACGGCCAGCATTCTGCAGCTGATCTGGAAAGCTTTGCGAGAGCCCTGAAGGAGATGCCGGAAACGCTCATCGTCGGTGCCAGGAATCTCAATGCTGAGGGAATGCCGGGCAAGAGCACTTTCGCAAACAAGTTCTCAAACTTCTGGTTCAGGCTCGAGACTGGAGTCAATCTCCAGGACACCCAGTCCGGATACAGGCTTTATCCTCTCGATGACATTGACCTTACTGCCAGATTTACAGGAGGTTATGAGTTTGAGCTTGAAATATTGGTCTATTCGGCATGGAAGGGAGTAAAGGTAGCCAATATTCCCGTTTCGGTCATCTATCCGCCGGACAGGGTCTCCCATTTCAAGCCGTTCCGGGATTTCGCCAGAATCAGCGTGCTCAATACCATCCTGGTGGCTGTATGCTTTTTCTGGAGATGGCCGTTGTCCTTTTTCAAGAAACTCACCTGGACCAATATCAAGTCATTCATTGACAGGAACATAATACATTCTCCGGAGAGCAATGCGAGGATTGCGGCCTCAGTGATGCTCGGCTGCTTTATGGGAATCCTTCCAATCTGGGGCTACCAGATGGTATGCGCGTTTGCATTGGCTCATCTGCTCAAACTTAACAAGGTCATTGTCCTGGTTGCCTCCAACATCAGCCTCCCTCCACTAATTCCTTTCATCATTTTCGGAAGTTACTGGCTGGGTTGCACAGTGCTGGGGCAGCCTATGCTCTTCTCATTGGACAATTTCTCGTTGGAGGTTGCAGGAACTGTCCTGCTCCAATATGTGCTTGGAGCCGTAATTCTTGCAGCATTGACTGCAGTGTTGTCCTGGCTCCTTACCATGACATTACTCATTGCCTGCGGGCGGCATAATCCTGAAAGCTGATGTCGAAATTTTACATTGCCATATATAATTATTTCCGGGGGCATAGGGTAATTTTCTGGACCACCATGCTGCTCAGCTTTGCCGTTGCAGCCTATTTCGCGGCGGGTATCGGGATTGAGGAGAACATTACGGCTTTCTTTCCCGAGAACGGGAACTCTGCGGTGATGAAGGATGTCTTTTCCAATCTGAAAGTCAGCGACAAACTCATTGTATGCTTCTCGGGGGAAGGTTCGGAGGAGGCTTCCGACAGCCTGGATTCAATTCTTACGTCAAATCCGGATTTCTCTGCAGAATATACAGGGAGCATACCTTCAGATGCTGCCGGGGAATTGATATCGTTTGTGCGTCAATATCTTCCGGTTTTCCTTGATGATGAGGGATTTGCGAAGCTTGACAAGCTTCTGGACCCGGCCTTTGCCGATTCGCTGCTGAGGAATGACTGGCTCACTTTGGTTTCCCCGGCAGGATTCGCAATGAAGGATATCATAATGTCGGATCCTTTCGGTTTGTCATTTGGATTGTTGCCGAGGACTGCAGGGCTGAATCCCGCATCCGAGTACCAGGCAGTGGATGGCAGGGTCTATACTCCGGACGGGACAATGTTGCTGGCATTCATCGAGCCGGAGCACGGTACAGGCGAGACCGGAAGCAACGACCGGCTCGTAACCGCAATCGAGGATGGCATCGAAGAGGTGTCAGGGATGTTCCCTTCACTGGAAATCAGATATTTCGGCGGCCCGGCCGTGGGTGTTTACAATGCCCGCCAGATTAAGAAGGACACGTTGCTGACATCCATTGTCGCGCTCATAATCATTGTAATATTCATTCTTGCGGTATTCAAGAGACGCCGCTCCGTCTTCCTGATTCTCTGTCCGGTAATCTATGGCGGGGTGGTGGCATTGGCATTGACCGGAATATTCCAGGACACCATTTCGGGTATTGCGGTGGGGGCCGGGGCGGCCATTATGGGCATAGCCTTGAGCTATTCCATCCATATGCTGGCTCACCAGAACCACGTAAAGGATGTATGCCAGCTGATAGATGAGGTGGCATCCCCACTTGTGATCGGCAGCATAACCACAATAGGGGCATTCCTCGGACTCCTGTTCACATCTTCGGCCCTGCTCAGGGATTTCGGAATCTTCGCCGCATTCACCCTGGTCGGGACAATGTTCTTCTGCCTCGTCTTCCTCCCGCAGTTTCTTGAGGGAAGCGAGCATCTCAAGGAGGGAAGGATTCTCCGGGCCGTGGAAAAGTTCAGTTCTTACAAGTTCGAGAACAACAAGTGGCTCATGGCAGCCCTCCTATGTCTCACTGCAATATGCTGTTTCTCATCCAGGAAAGTGGGCTTCAACAGTGACATGACTTCGCTGAACTACTGGGATCCGCAACTGGAGGAGACAGGAAGGATTCTGGACTCACAGGGTGACCCGGAAGTGAAGTCTGTCATGGTAGTGAGTACCGGAGCCGATGAAGAAAAGGCCTTTGACACATATCTTAGGACTTGCTCCAGACTTGATACCCTCGTTGAAGATGGACTTGTCCTGTCGAGGGATTCGGCGGGTTTCTTCATTGTTCCGCCGGATGTGCGAAAGGCAAGGTTATCTAGGTGGAATGAGTGGTGGACCGAAGCCAGAACAGACTCATTAAAGGCTGTTACGAGACTTGCCGCTGAGCGCAACGGGTTCAGGGCCAATGCTTTTGACAATGCTGTCGATGAACTTTCCCGAGCCGGGGATGGCCTGGATTATTTCGGGGATGTCCCTGCGGCGCTTTCTGCCTGGACGGGGAAGTCCGCTTCGCATAAAATGCTGATTTCCAAGGTGGATATCCCTGTCTCCAATATTGACGAGGTCTATGACGCATTGGATGACGACGGGGTCGTGGTGTTCGACCAGGGCTATTTTGCCAACAAGGCCGCAGAGAATATAAACAATGACTTCTACCTTATTCTCTATATTTCATCATTCCTGATATTCTTCGTGCTCTGGCTTTCATTCGGCCGGATTGAACTGGCATTGCTCAGTTTCCTGCCTATGCTGCTGAGCTGGGTGCTTATAATAGGAATGATGGGAATTCTCGGGGTGGAGTTCAATATCGTGAACATTATCCTCTCCACCTTCATTTTCGGAATGGGGGATGACTTCAGCATTTTCATACTTGAGGGCTTGCTGCATAAGTACAAGACGGGCAGGGAACTGCTGGATTCTCACAAGACTGCTATCTTCTTTTCTTCCTTCACAATGATAGTCGGAATCGGAGCCCTGGTCTTCGCCGGCCATCCCGCCCTGCATTCCATCGCGGTCATAACCATTCTCGGAATGATTGCAGTCGTGCTTGTGGCCTATATGCTTGAACCGTTGATTTTCAATGTGTTCGTAACCAAACCGACATCTGCGGGCAAGCCTCCCTATACATTATGGTCCTTTGTCAGGGACATTTACTATTATGTGCCCGTAATGACAGGAGGTGCTCTCCTGCTTCTCTTCGGCATTGCCCTTCAGGCCATTCCGATGAAAAGGGAAAGAAGACGCTCGATTATCGCGGCAGGCATGCACAAATGCTGCAGGCTCATGTTGTGGATAATGCCTTTCATTCATTTCCGGAAATATGGACCTGATAGTGATGATATGGAAGTCTGGAAGGGTGCGCCCGGAGTGGTTGTTGCCAACCATCAGTCATCGCTGGATGTTTTCGTGCTGGCGGCATTGTTCCCGAAGGTCAAGTTCCTGGTGGCTGACTGGGTTGTGAAGTCGCCGCTTTTCTCATTGATAACCAGAATGTTGGGCTATTATTCCAAGGCAGACGGATATGAGGCCGTCAAGGATAGCCTGAAGTCGGATTTAGACAATGGATGGTGCATTGCAATTTTCCCTGAGGGGACCAGGTCTCCTGACGGCAAGATCCGCCGCTTCCATAAAGGAGCCTTCTATATGGCCTCGGAACTGGGTGTGCCGCTGATTCCTGTCGCTATCTATGGCAATAGGAGAATAATGCCCAAGAATGACGGCTTCAATATGATGGAGGGCCTTTCTGTCGCACGCGTGCTCCCTCCTGTTGATGCAGGGAGAATTGAGTATCACGAACTTACACGTATGGTTGAAGGCCTGGTAAGGAATGCAGCCAATGAATTGTCCAAGAGGTATGACAGCCCGGAGAATCCGTATTTCAGGAAGGCACTGGAGTCCGCATACATATACAAAGGTCCTGTGATTGAGTGGTATGTGAAGGTCAAGACCCGTCTTGAGGAGGATTATTCTGTTTATAATGAACTAGTTCCGGAATCCGGTACTATTACTGACATAGGCTGCGGGATGGGGCAGATGGCATATATGCTTTCAATGTTCAGGCCAGGGAGAAGAATTGTCGGTGTGGACTATGACCAGTCCAAGATTGAAATCGCAGGAAACTGCTGGATGAAAAGGAATTTGCCGGGCGTGGAATTCACGGCGGCTGATGCGATGGAGGCTGAATTCCCCGGAAGCAATGCCTTCATAATTAGTGATATGCTTCATTATCTACCTGAGGAACAACAGTTTGCATTGCTTGAAAAATGTCGTTCACGGCTGAATCCGGGCGGTGTGATCCTGATTCGTGAGGGAAATTCCTCTGATAAGAAAGGCCAGAAGATGACA
>JBJEBP010000311.1:0-5768 GCA_051870135.1 Candidatus Cryptobacteroides sp.
TATCAGGACAATGTATTCCTGCTTGTCTGTATCAGCCAATGCCTTCATGACCGATGTCCTCGGATGGTTCTCGTCCTCGAAGCAGCAGGCTATGAGTTTCAATGCCGTGGAGCCGGCGGTAGCGGCGATGAATTCCCTGACAGTGACCGGTTCCGCAATCTCCGGTACGGCAGCCTTGAGGGACTGCTTGGCTGCGGAAAGTACTATTCTTCGAAGCCTCTCAGTCTTGATGACTTTCCTCTCCGAATGGTCTCCGATGACCGGCACAAACCTGTCCACACCTATCTCGGTGGCCTTTTCCACAAACCATTCGTACCTGTCAATGTTCTTGGTCGGGCAGACGGCCATCTCCAGCCTGTATGGATGTGAACCCCAGCCGGGATTGGCCTTCTCTATCCTTGCGACGGCGGCTTTCGGGGAGGCCTGGGCGAGGACGCACTCATACATTGTACCTGCCCCGTCAATGACATTGACATTGTCCCCTTCCTTATGCCTCAGCACACGGACGCAATGCGCGGACTCCTCCTCCCCGAGGAAGCAGAGCCCTGCCTCGATACGGTCTGTCCAGAAAATTTCCATCTCACCCCCGGATAACGCTGATCAGTCCGTCCAGTCCCACCTTGATAATCTGCGAGGCCTTGCCGGTGGAATTCTTTTCCTCTGACGGATCCACAATGTGGTCAACCGCAGACTTGATTTCTTCAGGGATTTCCGCGAATTTCTTCGGGGAAGGCTCTCCGGAAATATTCGCAGAGGTGGATACAATCGGCCGTCCAAGCTTGTGTATCAATGCCTTGCAGAAATCCATACCAGGAATCCTGATGGCCACTGTGCCGTCTTCCGCCACCGCATTCCAGGCAAGGAAATGCTTGTCGGCCCTTGCCTCCTCTCCTTCCGCCGGAGCCTTGCCGCAAATTGCCTCCGGATAGATGATGGTCATCGGGCTGTCATTGACCTCAACAAGCTGGATGGCCATCTCAGGTATCTCCCTGACATATCTGCATACCATGTCCAGGTCCGATGCGAGAAGCACAAGTGCCTTGCTGTCAGCACGTTTCTTGATATCGTAGATTCTTGCCACTGCCTTCGGGTCGGTAGCATCACAGCCTATTCCCCATATTGTATCGGTAGGATAGAGAATCACTCCTCCCGAACGGAGGACTTCAAGAGCCTCGACAATGGCTTCATTATTGATATTTCCCATATTTCCAATATTTATTCGCCCAGATCTATCACGGCCTCGACCGGATAGTGATCAGAGTATTTCTTATGTTCAACTTTATGTGACACAGCATCATAGCAGTCGGGGAACAGAACGTAGTCTATTCTTAGGAACGGCCTGAGGCGTGAAAAAGTTGCCCCGACACCGCTGCCGGCCTCCTCGAACGAATCCTTCCTTCCGCGGCACAGGCGGTAATAGGTGTAGGACATCGGAGTATCATTGAAGTCTCCGGCAACAATTGCCCCGACAGGGCAGTTGTCAATGCTCTCCATTACCTGTTCGACCTGGTTCGGCCTGCGGATAATCGAACTCTTCATCCTGTCCTCGGTCTCCCTGACCGTCTTCTTGTAATCCACCTCCATTGACTCTGCCAGGCGGGAAAGGGATATGCCGTAACTCTGGAAATGACAATTGTACACCCTGAGGACCTTGTCGCCTACCTCGTGGTCGGTATAGAAGGCCAGGTTCGCGCTGTTGTCAAAGGAAATGCGGCCCTTGTCCCTGACCGGTGTCCGGCTGAGGGTGACATTGCCGAAACAGCATCCTGCACCTTCCTTGACATAGTAGTTCAGCCGGTAGCCCTTCATTGTCCGGGCAAGATAGGAGGTCATTGCCTCGATGCTTTCGCCCTGGAATTCCTGAAGGCAGATGATGTCGGCATCCTTGGATTTGAGATAGGCCATTACCGAGTCCCTGCATTCTTTCCAAGTCTTGAATCCGTCTCCCTGTGAAAGTGAGAATCGGCCGACATTGTAGGTGATGATGCGCAAATCCCTCTCGTCCCCTGCAATGGCTTCGGATGCCGGCCTGAAATATTTGCCGATTATGAAGATGGACGGGACAATGGCAATGAGCGGGATAAGGAAGGCCCTGGAGCGGCGGAAAATGGCCCAGGCCAAAAGAAATGCATTGAGCAGCAGAAGAGGTGCGTAGAGGAGGCCGAAGAGGGTCATGAACCAGGCCTTGGCAGGATTGACATAGCTCGACAAGTAGCTGAGCAGCAGCAATCCTGCGGATATCGCCATCAATGTCCGCGAGGTTATTCCGAAGAAAAGCCCGTGTTTCTTCTTTTGCTTCCTCATTGTCATTCAGTTCAATAATAAAGTTTCCCGCGCTTCCGCCACCAGAGGATGAGCAGCCAGCCGAAGAGCATGCCGCCAAGATGGGCGAAATGTGCGACTCCGTCTGCAGTACCTGTGACTCCGGTGAGAAGTTCAATGCCGGCGAATATCAGCACGAACCATTTGGCTTTCAATGATACAGGAGGGAATATCAGGGTCAGTATCGAATTCGGATAGAACATCGCATAGCCTATAAGCACGCCGTAGATGGCACCGGATGCTCCAAGGACAGGGGTCCTGAGGAGGTTGTAGTAGGATGACATTGCCGCAGGTGTGCCTGACGAGAGATAGGCGCTGGCCTGTATCCATTCGACTCCGGTATGCAGGGCGACCGCGCCGAGTCCGGTTACGAAATAGAATATCAGGAAGCGTTTCGTGCCCAGGACCCTCTCAACCACTGTTCCGAATATGAAGAGAGTGTACATATTGAAGAACACGTGCCAGAAGCCGCCGTGCATGAACATGTGGGTCAGAATCTGCCAGGGCTTGAAGAGTGGCGAGGTCGGGTAGAACATCGCGAAGTTCCTCACCATGAAGTCCTCGTTGACGAGAGTGGCTACGAAGAGGAGGAGGTTTATGATAATGATATGCTTGGTGGCAGGAGGCATCATTGAAAGGAAGCCGCCACGGTTGTCATTGTCGTAATTGTAATATCCCATTATTCTTTCTTTCTTTGTCTGTCCGCCAAGGGCGGTCAATTGTTTCAAATCATCTTTTCAATGTCGGCGGAGGTGAGCAGTCTCATTGTCCTGCGCCCGCCCGGGGTGAATTCCGGATTGGAGCTCGAATACAGCGAGTCAACCAGGGCTGCAGCCTCGGCTGAGGTCTCAATCTCCTTGCATCCGGCCGCTGCCATCCTTGCAAACTTCTCTGCCATAGAGGATTCCATCATTTCCTGAAGTCCCGTGCCACCCTCTGAAAGTATTATCAGGACGTCGGCCATTGCGGACTCGACGCTGCTCTGGTCCACCTGGAAGCCTTCCGGCATTCCGTTCACCACTATGGTGTCATTGCCGAAGGGCGAAATGTCAAAGCCGAGGCGGGAGAGCATCTCCGAATGGTCGTCGAAAATCAGCCTGTTGTCCACTCCGACATTGACCTGGACAGGGAAGAGGGCGGATTGGCTGACGTGCTCCCCTCCCTTCAATGCGGCCAGGAATCTGTCGTACAAGACCCTTTCCCTGGCTCTTCTGATGCTCACGAGCACCAGTCCCCCGTTGCCGGAGGAGGCTATGTATTTCCTGTCTATTACTAGAGGGGCCGGCCGGGCGACCATCTTGTCCTCAAAGAGTTTGCCATAATCCTCCCTCTTGTCCACATACTGGGCGGAATAGCCCCGGAAATCGCCGGACGTGTCAATGCCGGGGTCGCCCTGATACATTTTCGGTTCCTGGCCCCCGTCACCTCCGCCTGCAGGTGCGTCAAACGGGTTGTAATCAGGGTCGTAGGACACTTCCGGGCTGGAATTGCCAGGGCGGAAACTCCCGAAGTCATTGCTTATGACCGGAAGCTCCGGCATATCCTCCCGGTTGAAGTCAATGCTGACTCCGAAGGAGTTGCGGCCTATGGATTCCTTGATGCAGGCGTATATTATCTGGAAAATGACACTATCGTCCTCGAACTTGATTTCGGTCTTGGTCGGGTGGATGTTGACATCAATGGAATGCGGGTCCACTTCAAGGTAGATGAAGTAGGAAGGCGTGGCACCCGGAGGCAGGAGGTTGTCATAGGCATTCATCACAGCCTTGTGGAAATACGGGCTGCGGAAGAATCTGCCGTTGACGAAGAAGAACTGGTTGCCGAGGGTCTTCCTGGCCTGGTCCGGACGGCCTACATAGCCTGTCACCTTGACCACGGAAGTTTCGGCGGATATGTCCACGACTTGGCTTACGACATTGTTGCCGAGCAGGTCCTGTATCCTGTATTTCAATGACTTGGCCGGCTTGAGCGAATAGATTTCCCTGCCGTTGTGGCTGAGGGAGAATCCGGTCCCGGGACGTGTCAGGGCCACTCTCGTGAACTCCTCCACGACGTGCTTGAACTCGACATTGTCGGATTTGAGGAATTTCCTTCTTGCCGGGACATTGAAGAAGAGGTTGCGGACTGCGAAATTGGAGCCTGCCGGAGTCGATATTTCATCCGTGGAAATGTGCACGGAGTCGGCGAACTCGACCTTGCAGCCTATTTCGTCTTCCGGCCTGCGGGTCTTCAATGTCACTTCGGCAACGGCGGCGATTGAGGCGAGGGCCTCTCCCCTGAAACCGAATGTGACAATGTCATTGAGATCCTCGGCCGTGGCAATCTTGGACGTGGCGTGTCTCTCGAAACAGAGCACAGCCTCATCCGGGGTCATGCCGCAGCCGTTGTCAATCACCTGGATAAGCGTCCTCCCGGCATCGGTGAGAATCACCGTCACCTGCGAGGCTCCGGCGTCCACCGCGTTTTCCATCAGCTCCTTGACCACGGAGGCCGGCCTCTGGACGACCTCCCCCGCCGCTATCATATTGGCAATGTTGCCGGGCAAGATGCGAATGTCCATATTAGAGCAGTGCGTAGAATTTGGTGATGTAGATCATTGCGATGACAAGCAGGATGAGACCCACTATGCCAATGATGGCCTGGGCCTTGGAAGCGCTTCTCTTGCGTGCGTAGTTGCCGTCCCGGAACGCTCCCTGGATATATGATCCAGGCACATAGCTGCCGTCTTTCTTCTCCATTGAACCGTCCACGGCGCCGAAACGTCGCTTGAGTTCCTCCTTCTCCGGGTCATAGTATCTCGGCCTGTAGTTGAACACTCTGTGCTCATTGTCACCGAACCATCCGAATGATGCCATAATTATATCTCTTTTTATATTAAGCTCCGTCTGCCAAGTTGCGGAGCGTCAAACAAGCAAATTTAACATTATTTCTTTAATTTTGTATCCGGAAGGCAGCCGGCTTGCTTGCCCGGCTTGTCCCGTGGCGGCTCAATATTACCACAACTGATTATATTTCAATATGTTAAAGGAAAATACCTCTTTCTGCCCTTTCCGCATTGGAAACGGTTATGATGTGCATCAGATTGCCGAGGGCCTCCCGATGTGGCTGGGCGGCGTGAGAATAGATTCAGGGACCGGCTTCGTGGCTCATTCAGACGGGGATGTGGCAATCCATGCTCTCTGCGATGCCCTGCTGGGCTGCCTGGCATTGGGCGACATTGGGCATCATTTTCCGGACAATTCTGACGAATGGAAGGGAGCGGACAGCAAGATGCTGCTGGCCAAGGTTGTAGGGATGATAAGGGAGAAAGGCTGGCAGGTTGGCAATGTGGACATCACCATTGCCCTGCAGCGTCCTAAAATCGGGAGATATGTCGGGTTGATGCGCGAGACTCTGGCAGGGATTCTGGGAGTTGGCCCGGACAGCGTTTCCATCAAGGCCACGAC
>JBJEBP010000312.1:0-5732 GCA_051870135.1 Candidatus Cryptobacteroides sp.
ACCAATAAAACAACAATATGAAGTGTAAATTCAGACTCCCGAGCGGAGTGACCTGCCTGCTCGTAATCCTGGTCATCTTCGGCTATCTAGCCGCAGTGATGGGGCTCGCCAATATGCTCAACACAATGATGCATACGGCTCACGACCTGCTCCTCAACACCGTCTTCTACATTATGGCAATCTGCGTGCTGACCGGAGCACTCGCCAAGATTTTCACGGATTTCGGGGTTGTTGACCTGCTTCAGAAGGCCCTCATGCCGATTATGAAGCCTCTGTTCAACCTTCCGGGCGTAGCCTCTCTCGGAGCTGTGATGACGTTCCTTTCCGACAACCCGGCAATTATTACATTGGCCCAGGACAGGAAGTTCTCAAAGTACTTCAAGAAGTACCAGCTGATTTCCCTCACAAACTTCGGAACAGCGTTCGGAATGGGTCTCATCGTGATTGTGTTCATGATTGGCCAGGGTTATTTCCTTGCCCCTGTAGTAGGCCTGATAGGTGCGGTAATCGGCTGTATCATATCCACAAGGTTAATGCAGTATTTCATCTGCAAGGATTATCCTTCATTCAGGGATGAGGACGCTATCGAGGACAGTTCTGCGGTTCATCACGATGGCAGCACAAACACAGTAGTGGAAGAAAGCGCCCCGGCCTCAGGTTTCGTGAAGGTACTCAATGCACTTCTCGATGGAGGCAAATCCGGCGTGGAAATCGGCCTGGCAATCATTCCGGGAGTTCTTATCATTTCCACATTCGTGATGATGATTACTTTCGGAGGCAGCACTGTAACTGATGCGAACGGCAATGAAGTTGTAGCATTCACCGGCGCAGCCTACGAGGGAACGCAGCTTCTTCCTTGGCTTGCGGAGAAACTGGACTTCATCTTCAAATGGCTCTTCGGATTCAAGGCGCCTGAACTGATAGCATTCCCTATCACCGCTCTCGGAGCAGTCGGTGCAGCTCTCGGACTCATCCCGGAATTCGCATCACAGGGCATCATTGACGGTAATGCCATCGCGGTCTTCACTGCAATGGGAATGTGCTGGAGCGGATATCTTTCCACCCATACCGCAATGCTTGACTCGCTCGGTTTCCGCAGCCTTCTTTCACGTGCTTTCATCAGCCACTTCCTCGGCGGTCTCGGAGCAGGTATCGCTGCGCATTGGCTTTACGTGGGGATTACGGCTATTGTGGCTTTGATTTAGATTTCTCCACTCGCTTTCGCTCGGTCGAAATGACAATGAAAAAACGCGAGGGCGATATGACAATGAAGTCGATATGACAATGAAGAGGGTGAACGTCGATGGCGTTCACCCTCTTTTATGCTATATGGTCTGGGCTATGCCAACTTGTGGATAGCCAGTCCGGAACGGAGTTTAGGCTCGAACCAGGTGGTCTTAGGAGGCATGATTTTGCCGCTGTCGGCAATGTCTGTAAGCTGCTTCATTGACACCGGATAGAGAGCGAAGGCAACCTTCATCTCCCCGCTGTCAACGCGGCGCGACAATTCACCGAGACCACGGATACCGCCCACGAAATCAATTCTCTTGTCAGTACGCAAATCCTTGATTCCCAATATCTTGTCAAGAACAAGATTAGAAAGCACTGTTACGTCGAGAACTCCGATTGGGTCTGAGTCGTCATATCTTCCGTCACGGGTGTCAAGCGAATACCAGCGGCCGCCGAGATACATTGAGAACTGATGGAGACGCTCCGGACGGAACTCTCCCTCGCCCTCATATACCTTGACCTCGAAATCTGCCTCGAGTGCCTTGAGGAACTCCTCCTCTGAAAGGCCGTTGAGATCCTTCACGACACGGTTATAGTCAATGATTTTCAACTGGCTCTCCGGGAAGCATACAGCCATGAAGTAGTTGTATTCCTCATTGCCTGTATGGTTCGGATTCTGGGCCCTCTTCTCTGCCCCGACACGGGCAGCGGCAGCGGTACGGTGGTGACCGTCAGCTACATAGAAGGCATCCACGCAGGTAGTGAACTCCTTGGTGATGGTATCAATGACAGAGTCGTCGTCAATCACCCAGAATTTGTGTCCGAAGCCGTTCTCGTCCACGAAAGAGTACTCAGGCTCGCCGGCCGAGGCCTTGGCCACGATTTCATTGAGGACAGCATTGTCCTTGTATGCGAAGAATACAGGCTCAATGTTGGCATTCTGGATGCGGACGTGAATCATCCTGTCATCCTCCTTGTCCTTGCGGGTAAGCTCGTGCTTCTTGATCTTGCCCTCGGCATAGTCATCGGTATGGGCGCAGAGTACAAGACCGTACTGGGTCCTGCCGTCCATTGTCTGGGCATAGACATAGTAGCAAGGCTTCTCGTCCTGGACCAGCCAGCCACGGCCCTGCCAGTCTGCAAAATTCTTCACAGCCCTGTCATAGACACGCTCGTCGTGGTCCGGTAGTATCGGGTCGAAATCAATCTCAGGCTTCGTGATATGAAGCAGGGATTTCTCGCCGGCCTGCCTGTAGGCCTCTTCTGAATTCAATACATCATAAGGCGGAGCAGCCACCTCTGTGACAATCTCCCTTGGCGGCCTGACTGCCGCAAATGGTTTAACGCGTACCATAAATCTTATTTGTTAACCTGGAAACGTGTGCAGCCTTCAGTGAAGTATGCAACAATCTGGCGTGCGGCGGCAAGACCTGCATTGACATTGGCCTCGGAAGTCTGCGCACCCATCTTCTTAGGGGTTGCGAAGATTCTTACGCCGAATTTCTCGCGGAGAGCCTCATAATTGTCCGGCATTACGTCGGCCACGTACTTGAGGTCCGGCCTGTCCTCGAGAGCACGCTCAAGACCGGCCTCGTCAATGACTTCCTTGCGGGCTGTATTGACAAGCACGGCGCCCTTCGGCATTGAAGTGATGAGATCATATCCGATTGAGCCGATGGTTGAAGGCAATGCAGGAATGTGTACGGAGATGAAATCGCAGGAAGAATAGAGCGCAGCCACATCTGCAACCGGCTCTGCTCCAGCCTCGGCTATCTTCTCGGCAGGAATGAACGGGTCAACAGCCTTGACCTTCATTCCCAATGCTGCAGCCTTCTGGCCGACGAGTCTTCCGACATTGCCGAATGCCTGGATGCCGACGGTCTTGCCGAGAATCTCGGTTCCGGTGGCAGGGGTGAACTGGTTGCGGCTCATATAAATCATCATTGCGATAGCGAGTTCGGCAACGGCATTGGAGTTCTGGCCCGGAGTATTCTCAACGACAACTCCGTGGGAGGTAGCTGCGGCGAGGTCAACATTGTCGAACCCGGCACCTGCGCGAACCACAATCTTGAGCTTCGGAGCAGCGTCCAGCACTCTTGCAGTAACCTTGTCGGAGCGGATTATCATTGCCTCGACATCAGCAACGGCAGCCACGAGATCATCCTCTCCGGCATATTTCTCAAGGAGGACAACCTCATTGCCGGCCTCCTCGAGGATTGACCTGATACCGTTCACGGCAGCGGCCGCAAAAGGTTTCTGTGTAGCGACAAGTATCTTCATGACTATTATTTCTTGAGGTTCTCGAATTCCTGCATGCATGCGACGAGAGCATTGACATCTTCGAGGGTGCAGGCGTTGTAGATGGATGCGCGGAAGCCGCCGACTGAACGGTGACCCTTGATACCGACCATTCCCTTGCCCTTGGCGAATGAGAAGAACTCATCCTGGAGGTTCTCGTAGCCCGGAGCCATCACGAAGCATACGTTCATGTTGGACCTGTCCTCGACTGCGGCAGTGCCGGTGAAGAGGGTGTTACGGTCAATCTCGGCATAGAGGGTGTCGGACTTCTCCTGGTCAATCTTCCGGATGGCCTCGACTCCGCCAATGCCCTTGAGCCACTTGAGGGTCTCGTTCATCACGAAAATCGAGAATACAGGAGGGGTATTGAACATTGACTCCTTGTCAATATGAGTGCGGTAGTCGAGCATTGTAGGAATCTTGCGGGATACCTTTCCGAGGGCATCCTTGCGGATGATGGCGAAGATTACGCCGGCAGGGCCTACGTTCTTCTGTGCGCCGCCGTAAATCATTGCATATTTGCTGACGTCCACAGGACGGCTCATGATGTCGGATGACATATCGGCGATGAGCGGTACAGGAGAGATGATATCCTCCTTGATTTCAGTGCCGTAGATGGTGTTGTTGGTGGTGATGTGGAAATAGTCCAGGTCAGCCGGAATCTCATATCCCTTAGGGATGTAGGAATAGTTCTTGTCGGCAGAGCAGGCGATTGCATAAGCATCACCCAGGCCCTGTGCCTGCTGGAGTGCCTTGTGGGCCCAGACTCCGGTGTCGAGATAGGCGGCCTTGTGCTCAAGGAAGTTCATTGCCACATAGAGGAACTGGAGGCTTGCTCCACCGCCGAGGAATACGACCTCGTGGGTGTCAGGAATGTTGAGCAACTCTTTCCAGTTAGCCCTGACCTCGTCCATCACCTCGCCCCACTCCTTGGAACGGTGTGATACCGACAAAACAGAGATTCCAGTGCCCTTGAAATCCCTGAGAGCCTCGATTGAGGCATCAATAGCCTGCTGCGGAAGAATGCAAGGCCCGGCATTGAAAACGTGTACTTCGCTCATTTCAGTACAAAAATTATAATTTTTGACAATTAAAGTATTATCGGTAACGATATAAAACGTTACTTAACACAAATATAATGAATTATTATACAATTCCAATATTTTTGCGAAGGATTGTCAGTAATTCCAGCCACAAGCAGCTGCGTAGTTCGCTCTTTCTGACTCGGCTCTTGAGCCAAGATCCCATACGGGACTACCGCAGACTGAACCGCAGCGTGAACATTACCGCCAGCGGGCGCAATGCCGTCGTGTAACAGTAACTCATGATATCATTGTAGGCGAACGATGAGAAGGTCTTGGAATTGGTGAGGTTGTGCGCCTCAATCATATACTCGAAACGTCCCCTTTTATATGACAATGAAGCATCGGCAAATAGCATATTTCTATCCTTACCATTGATTGAATCATTGAAATAATGCTCCAGACCGGCCTGAATGCTGAATGCTTGGGCGAAACTTACACCCAGGCGGACCTCCTGGGTCAGACAATTTATCGGCTCCATCGCAGTGCTCCCGAGACACTTCTTGATACAGGCATATTGGCCCTCATATATGAAACTCACACTCCTGCCAATGCTGGAATACAATTCCAGCCCTGCCGTAATACGGTCATAAGAGGACGGCACAACGGTATTCTGCCTGATATACTCGTTCCAGGACCTGTTCCAGCCACCGTTCAAGCTCACTGTGGAAGCCAGTACAGGAATTCTTTTGCTGATGCGGGCCTTTGCCGTCAATGTCTGAGCAATATTATCCGTCTGGTCGGAAGAAATAACCATCACATCGCCGTCATAAATAATCCGGGACGAGAAATTATCCTTATTTCTATACCAGGAGCAGGATGCCGAAGCAAACAGCCCGTTCAGGTCATCCGCATACTTCAACTCCATTGACGCCATCTGCCGCCGGGTATCCTTTGGGAGGCCGGAATACTTACCCAATGTCCGGTATCCGCTCATAATATAGCCGTCATAACTGTCAAAGATGGAACCCGTATCCTCAACCATATTGCCATACAGATTCAACTTCAGCCTGTATGTCAGATTCATCATTACGGACAGGCTCGGTGAAAACAATAGCGACGTGCGATTGAACCGGCTACCGGCTATCCTGTCGTTCCGCCAAATAATCATCAAATCCAACG
>JBJEBP010000313.1:0-23128 GCA_051870135.1 Candidatus Cryptobacteroides sp.
CGTTCTGTGAGACGCACTATCCACGCCAGAGCCGCAAATCGTGGAGGGTGCATATTTAACTGGTTGCACCATCCACGCAGAAGGCCCGAATCGTGGAGGGTGCCATTCAGGGAGACGCACCATCCGCCCCGTAGCAAAACCACCCGAAAAATAACCAAATTCCGCCGCTTTTTATTAACTTTGCAGACTATGACAGAAAAACCAGACATAATACTTGGAATCGAGTCATCCTGCGACGACACCTCGGCTGCAGTCATTCGGGACGGGTACCTCCTCTCGAACGTCATTGCCAGCCAGCAGGTTCACAAGGACTTCGGCGGAGTCGTTCCGGAATTGGCATCCAGGGCGCACGAGCAGAACATCGTGCCGGTAGTCAGCCAGGCTCTCGAAAAAGCCGGGATCAAGCCCGGGGACCTTACCGCCATCGCATATACCCGGGGACCGGGCCTCCTCGGCTCGCTCCTGGTCGGGACCTCATTCGCCAAGGCCCTCAGCGTGTCCCTCGGCATACCTTCCATAATGGTCAACCACCTCCAGGGCCACATTCTCGCCGGCTTCGTCAAGCAGGAGGGAAGCGCGAACCGTCATCCGTCATTCCCTTATCTCTGCCTTCTGGTATCAGGGGGCAACTCCCAGATAGTCAAGGTCACAAGCCCTGTAGAATATGAAATCCTCGGGCAGACCATCGATGATGCGGTCGGGGAGGCATTCGACAAATGCTCCAAGATGATGGGACTCGGCTATCCGGGCGGCCCCATCATTGACAAACTTGCAAAACTCGGCGACCCCGGGCGGTTCAAGTTCGCCAAGCCGCACATCCCCGGCCTCGACTACAGCTTCAGCGGAGTCAAGACATCATTGCTCTACTTCGTCCGGGACGAGATGGCCAAGGACCCGGAATTTATGGAGAAAAACAAGGAAGACATCTGCGCCAGCTTCCAGAAAACCCTCATTGACATATTGCTCGACAAACTTGTAAAGGCGGCGAAACAGACGGGCATAAAAGAAATCACCATCGGCGGGGGAGTATCCGCGAACAGCGGCCTCCGCGAAAGAATCACGCTTGAGGGGAAGAAACGTGGCTGGAACACCTATCTTCCTGAATTCAAGTTTACTACGGACAATGCGGCCATGATTGCGATTGCCGGATATTACCATTATCTTGAGGGCGAAAGAACCCCTCTGGACGTGGCTCCGGTATCCAGGATGGCCGATTTTTAATATACAACCTATGGTAGAATTCGAGATTTCCTGCCGCATTGGCAGAGAACCCAGACTGGACGACATCCGCACGGCTGCGGCCGAGGCCCTGCACCTCAGGAGAAATGCCGTCATCAATGTCATTGACCCGACAAAATCATATCAGCCGACAATGGTCAATGCTGATGCAAGCTGCTACATCGTGCACAGGTCAATTGACGCACGAGGCGACGTGAAAGTGCGCTACCGCATTGAGGCATACAAGAAATACGAGGATCATCAACAATACGTTCTACCTGAGTATCAGGAAGTTGCCAATGCTGAACCTGTCATTGTCGTAGGCTCCGGGCCTGCCGGAATGTTCGCTGCGTTGAAACTCCTCACCCTCGGCCTCAAGCCTATTGTGCTGGAACGCGGAAAGGATGTCAGCGGAAGAAAACCGGACATTGCCCGTCTCTCGACCAGGGGTGAAGTCAATCCCGACTCCAATTATTGCTATGGAGAGGGCGGAGCAGGCACATTCTCCGACGGGAAACTCTTCACCCGTTCCTCCAAGCGCGGCGACAACAGGGAAGTCCTCCATCAGTTCGTCAATTTCGGGGCCGACCCGTCCATTCTCATTGACGCACACCCTCATATCGGCACGGACAAACTGCCGAGGCTGGTTTCCAATATCAGGGAATGCATCCTCTCACACGGCGGAGAATACCATTTCCAGACCCGCCTCACCGACATTGAGCGTGCCGAGGACGGGGTCATCACAGTCACGGCGGCGGACGGGGTCAATGGCGGCACGGTGACCTTCAATGCCAAGGCGGTAATCCTTGCCACAGGCCATTCTGCCAAGGATATTTACGAAATGTTCGACAAGAAGGGCTGGGCTCTCCAGGCCAAGGGATTCGCCCTCGGAGTACGCGTGGAGCATCCTCAGTCCCTCATCAATAAAATCCGCTACCGCGGACAATGGGAACCGGGAATGCCGGCCGCCGAGTATTCCTTCGTGGAGCAGGTGGACGACAGGGGAGTATTCTCCTTCTGCATGTGCCCTGGAGGCATCCTCGTGCCGTCTTCCACCGAGGACGGGGCGACAGTCCTGAACGGAATGTCCAATTCGGCCCGCAACTCAAGATGGGCCAATGCCGGAGTGGTGGTTTCAATCGAGCCGGACGATGTGCCTGAGGAATACAAGAAATACGGAGCCTTCTCGCTTCTGCGTTTCCAGGAAGATGTCGAGAAAAAAATGTATGAATATGTCGCCGCACATGCGGTACCTGATGCCGAGGGCAATGTCAACAGGTTCTGCGCCCCTGCCCAGCGCATGGCTGACTTCTGCGAGGACCAGGTTTCGGAGACATTGCCGGAGACTTCCTACCGTCCCGGCGTGATTTCCGCACCTCTCCACGAACTCCTTCCGGAGAATGTCGCAAGCCGTCTCCAGAAAGCTTTCCCATTGGTAAACAACAAGATGCGTGGTTATTACACCGAGGATGCACTGCTTCTCGGAGTGGAATCAAGGACTTCCTCGCCGGTAAGAATCATCAGGGAGGACGGAACATTCCAATGCCCTGATATCCCGGGACTCTTCCCTTGCGGCGAAGGCGCAGGATATTCCGGTGGCATTGTGTCTTCTGCAATTGACGGAATCAACTGTGCAATGGCTGCCGCCAGGATGCTTCATCCGGAGCAGTTCAATGCTGAATCTGCCGGGGATGATGCCGCTGATGCCGCTACCTATTCTCCCGAAGCCGGAGGGCCAGTCTCCACGATTGAAAAATAATTTGCGGAAGACCACGTTTTTCTCTATATTAGCACGGATTTGCGTCCAGAAGGCTAGAATCCTTGATAATGTCATCTCGACTGAGCGAAGCGAGTGGAGAGATCTCTTGCCAAATTTGGCAGGTAATCGGTTTTTAAACTGTATGTTTCGCTCGAAATGACAGGAAAAGTTAATAATACTAAAAACAGATAATATGTCAAACAAAAAAAGCAACGTTCTCGCGATAGGAATCATGTTCTTCCTCTTCGCGATGATTTCATTCGTTACCGGTCTCCAGAACCCTATGGGCGTGATTGTGAAGACCCAGTTCGGCGCATCCAACGCAATGTCACAGCTCGGCAACCTTGCCAACTTCATCGCCTACGCCTTCATGGGACTTCCTGCAGGTCTCATCCTCAAGAAGTACGGCTACAAGGTGACCTCCCTCGCAGCTGTGGCTGTGGGATTCATCGGAGTCTTCGTGTCTTTCCTTTCAGGTGTAGTTGAACTCTTCCCTGTATATCTCATCGGAGCATTCATTTCCGGTTTCTCAATGTGTATGCTCAATACCGTTGTCAACCCGATGCTCAACACCCTCGGCGGCGGCGGAAACAAGGGCAACCAGCTCATCCAGCTCGGCGGATCCCTCAACTCATTGGCTGCCACCATCGTTCCGGTATTCGTAGGCTATCTTATGGGTGATGTTGCAAGCGCAAGAATCTCTGATGCCAACCCTGCTCTCTTCATTGCAATGGCAATCTTCGCTCTTGCATTCGTGATCATCTTCTTCTCAGCCATTCCTGAGCCTGAACTCGAGGCCGCAAAGGCATCTCCTGCAAAGGAAAGCGAAGGCGTTGTATCAAGCATAAAGGGTGCCCTTTCCCACAACAACCTCCTCTTCGGTATCATCGCCATCTTCGTTTACGTAGGTGTTGAGGTAGGTATTCCGAACATTGCCAATCTTTATATGACCTCAGGCGCTGAGGCAGGCGGACTTGGTATTGCTGCTGGTACTGCAGGCACAATCGTAGGTCTCTACTGGCTGCTCATGCTCTGCGGCCGTCTCGTAGGCGGTGCTCTCGGTGCAAAGATTTCCAGCAAGAATATGATGACAGGTGTATCCTCATTGGCCATTCTCCTTGTCATCCTCGGTATCTTCATTCCTGAAAGCGCAGTCATCAACCTCGGTGTTCTTGCTGATGGAGCCGTAGTTCCTGTCAAGATTATCTGCTTCGTTCTCTGTGGTCTCTGCACCTCAGTAATGTGGGGCAGCATCTTCAACCTCGCAGTCGAGGGACTCGGAAAATACACTTCAATTGCTTCAGGAGTATTTATGGTAATGGTATGCGGCGGCGGTATCCTCCCTTATTTCCAGGGCCTTCTCGCTGACGTGACTTCATTCGTAAGCAGCTACTGGCTGATTGTCGTTGCTCTCGCCTACATGCTTTGCTACACCCTCTTCCTCTCGAAGCCAAGCCCTGAGGAATAATCCTTACAATGATATAATTATTTCATTATGAATAAGATGGATATGCCATACGTAGTTGGCGTCGATGTCGGCGGACAGACTACGAAAATCGGTGTCGTGGATATGAGAGGCCAGGTTCTGGCACAGACAGTAATCCGCACTGACACTTACGGTGAAGTTGAACCTTACATTGCAGAACTCGCCGAGGCCATCAACAAGGTCATCGCAGATGCTGATGTGGTCGGCAAGGTACGCGGAGTCGGTATGGGTATTCCGAACGGAAACTACTACACCGGCGAAATTGAGAATGCCGTGAACCTCAAGTGGGGCCGCTCAGGCAGCCTTCCGGTAGCCAAGCTCCTCACAGCCCAGATGGGCGGCATTCCTGTTGCCCTTACCAATGATGCCAATGCTGCCGCAATGGGTGAAATGACCTACGGCGCGGCCAGGGGAATGAAGAATTTCATCATGATTACCCTCGGAACCGGTGTCGGCTCAGGTATTGTAATCAATGGTGAAGTGGTTTACGGCCACGACGGTTTCGCAGGCGAGCTCGGCCACGTATGCACAGTACGTCACAACGGACGTCATTGTAACTGCGGAAAGTCCGGATGTCTCGAGACATACGCTTCCGCAATGGGTGTGGCAAGGACAGCACGTGAGTGGCTCGACCTTTCCGATGAGCCTTCATCATTGAGAAGTCTCGACAACATCACCTCCAAGGATGTCTATGAGGCAGCCAAGGACGGTGACAAGATGGCTCTCAAGATTTTCGAATTCACCGGAACCGTTCTAGGCCAGTCATTCGCTGACTTCATCGCATTCAGTGCTCCTGAGGCAATCGTCCTCTTCGGCGGTCTCGCCAGAGCCAAGGAATACCTCCGCGAGCCTATCGAGAGGGCAATGAACGCCAATGTCCTCCCGTTGTGGAGGGACAAGGTGAAGATTGTGTTCTCCCAGCTCAAGGAGTCCGACGCCGCCATCCTCGGCGCATCAGCTCTCGCCTGGGAACTGTAAGGAATCTGTCTGTAATTAACCTGCCTCAGGTTTGATTAAGGACGAAAAATAGAATAATTCTGCCAAACGAAGCATATTTTTCCTTTGTTTGGCAGATTTTATATGTAAGAAATCTGCCATTTTGAATATATTTTATATATTTGTGGCAGATTTCTTACTTTGATTGATATGGGACAGTTAATAGGTAGGCGAACTGAGGTACAGGAACTTAATGAGAGATATAATAGCGACCGGGCCGAGCTCGTGGTTGTTTATGGAAGGAGAAGGGTCGGTAAGACTTTCCTTGTCCGTGAGACATTCAGGGGCAGGATTACATTCTATCACACTGGGTTGTCGCCTTACGATGAAAACAGAAGAATCGGCAAGAAAGAGCAATTGGAACATTTTTATAACACGTTGCTCGGTTATGGATTGCCTGAATCGGCTTGTCCAAAAGACTGGATGCAGGCATTCTATATGCTTGAATCATTGCTTACATCCTTGGATGATGGGGGCCCACAACTTGTTTTCATTGACGAACTTCCCTGGATGGACACTCCCGGTTCCAAATTCCTGACCGCTTTCGAAGCATTCTGGAACGGATGGGCATCAGCAAGAGACAATATGAAATGCATAGTCTGCGGTTCCGCCACATCGTGGATGGCAGACAATATGATAAACAATCACGGAGGACTCTATGGCCGCCAGACCTGCGAAATCAAATTATCTCCATTTTCACTCAAGGAATGCGAAGAGTTCTTCTTGTCACGGGGAATTGAGATGACAAGATATGATGTTGCCGAGGTCTATATGACCGTGGGAGGCATACCGTATTATCTTGACAAATTCAAAAAAGGCTATAGCGTTGCACAAAATATTGACAAACTTTTCTTTGCTGTAAATGCTCCATTAAAAAAGGAATTTGAACGTCTTTTTGCTTCGCTGTTTACCAATCCGGAGTTGTATTCAAAGGCCGTGCGAAAACTCAGCACAAGGCATTACGGGTTTTCAAGGAAAGAGATAGGAGACTATCTGGAAATGCCTTCAGGAGCGGGACTTACAAAAGTGCTCAACACTCTTGAGGCAAGTGATTTCATTATCGGCTACCGTCCTGTGGACGCAGCAAAAGGTGAGAAACTATATCGGCTTACAGATTCCTTCTGCAATTTCTTCCTTCATTTTGTTGAGAATGACAGGCACAATGACCACAATTTCTGGCAGCACAATCAAAATCTGGCTTCCATAAACAGTTGGAGAGGAATTGCATTCGAAGATTTGTGCTTTTCACATATTGAACAAATCAAGAAAGCTCTTGGCATATCCGGAGTGGCAACGACAGAATCCACACTCTCGCTCAAGGGAAGTCCTGCCAATAGAGGCACGCAGATTGACCTTGTAATTGAGCGCAATGACAGGGTTGTAAACCTGTGTGAGATGAAGTTCTATAATGGACTTTTTGAGATTGACAAGGAATATGATTTCACGCTCCGCAATCGCCTGAATCTTCTTCAGGGCCATCTTAAGAAAAGGCAGGCAATTCATCTCACGCTTATAACAACATTTGGTATCAAATTCAACAAATATAGCGGCGTTGTCCAACAGAACCTTACGTTGGACGATTTGTTTCAATAAGATATCCACGATCTTTTCGTGCCACTCTGGATGCTGCACCCTCCACGATAAGCGCCTTCAGGGTGGAAGGTGCGGCTAGTTGGCATTGCACCCTCCACGGTTCGGGCGTTCAGGGTGGAAGGTACGCCTCTGCGGCATTGCACCCTCCACGGTTCAGGCCCTCAACGTGGAAGGTGCGCTCCAAAGCATCGCACCATCCACGATAAGTGGCCCCAGCGTGGATGGTGCCACCGTCTGTCATAAAAATTTTTGTCTAATGGTTTGATACAAATACAACGTTAAAATTTTAGAAAATGTAAGACGATGAGCGGAAAAAGCTCTCTTTCTCCCACCTTGAACCGATTTATATTACAGTTGGGCTTACCAAGAACTTATTTGCAAATTCTTGCTTATTAACAATTTATTTACGACCTTCGCAGTTCACGGTGTCAAATTCAGCACCGTGCAGGGACTCCCACAAGCGGAATCCCGCATTAAACTGGCAAGTATAAAAGCAAGTATAGTATCAATGTTATGTTAAACAAAAGTTAATGCTTATGAAAAAGATTTGTCTTCTTTTCACGGCTTTAATGACTTTGCTCTCCACATCGGCGCTGGCCCAGAACATAGAAGTTTCTGGTCTCGTGACTGATCAGTCGGACAGCCCTGTCATTGGAGCGACAGTGATGGTTGAAGGAACCAAGACAGGTACTTCAACAGACGCTGCGGGTGCATTCAAAATCAAGGCTCCGGCCAACGGAACTTTGGTTTTCTCCATTATCGGATATGCACAGCAGGCTGTCAAGATCAACGGAAGATCATTCATCGAAGTAAAGCTGGCCGAGGATACCGAGTATCTTGAGGACGCTATCGTAGTCGGCTACGGTACTGGCCAGAAAATCGGCAACATCGTAGGTTCCGTTACCACAGTGTCAGCCTCCGACATTGCCGCCAAGCCGTCTGCAAACGTCAGCGACGCCCTCCAGGGAAAGGTTGCCGGACTCCAGATTTTCAATACTTCCGGTGAGCCACAGAGTAGCGTGAGTCTCACGCTCCGCGGCCAGTCATCATTGAACCTCAGCACGGCCCCTCTCTACATCCTCGACGGTGTTCCGGTGAGCAGCTCAGTCTTCTCCACCATCAACCCTCAGGATATCGAGAACATCTCAGTCCTCAAGGACGCATCCTCTACCGCCATCTACGGTTCAAGGGCTGCCAACGGTGTCATCTTCATCAACACCAAGAAGGGACGCAAGGGTGAGAAGGCTACCGTAGCCCTCAGGGCACAGTACGGTGTATCAATGCCTACCACCTACAACTTCGACATGATGAACTCCGAGGAGCTCATCCGCTTCGAGGAAATGTGCGACCCTGTCACCACAGGCACACCTGAGTACAAGGCCTTCAAGAACTATATTCTCGGAAACGGCGTGGACTTCGACTGGCTCGACTATCTCTATGACAAGTCCGCTCCTGTCATCCAGGCTGACGCTTCCCTCCGCGGAGCAACTGAGAACACCAACTACTATGTATCCCTCGGATACTATTCAGAGGAAGGTACATACAAGTACAATTCAGGCGTTGACAGGTTCAACCTCAGGCTCAACCTCGACACCCAGATTTGCAAGTGGGCCAAGTTCGGAGTAAACCTCTCCCTCAGCTACAAGCAGTACAATACCATTGTTACCGGTTGGTACACACAGTCACCTATTCTCCAGGCAGTGACCGGACTTCCTTACCGCACCCCTTACAAGTGGCAGTTCAATGATGACAATACCATTGACTACGGTGATGTGAACTGGATCTATCCTTGGGACGGCATGATTGACCTCCACGAGTATTACAAGAACAACACCAACAAGAAGAATGACATCACCCTCATGGGCCAGACATTCCTTCAGCTCAATCCGGTGAAGGGCCTTACAATCCGTGCACAGCAGGCTATCGACGCCTACGTCTATGACAGCGAGGCCAAGAATATGCCTTCTTATACTCCATATACCTACAGGGGACGTGTGACAGAGTATTTCGAGAAGTACTACCAGCTCTCATCTACCAACACCATTGAGTACAAGAACAATATCAACAAGACTCATTTCTTCACAGGCCTCATCGGTCACGAGTCTCTCCTGAAGCACACCAAGTACTTCACTGTCAGGGGTACAGGTCTCACCGATGACCGTCTTACCGAGCTCAGCTCCACCACCAAGGTGGACAGTTGGGGCGGCTACTGGCAGGAGTGCGCATTCAACTCATTCTTCGCTAACTTCAACTACAGCTATCTCGACAGATACTTCATCGACGCATCAGTACGTACCGACGGTTCATCCCTCTTCGGAAAGAACCACAGATATGCTACCTTCTGGTCAGCCGGTGGAATGTGGAAAATCAAGAGCGAGAACTGGATGAAGAACGTAAGATGGGTCAATGAACTCAGCCTCGGTCTCACCTACGGTACAACCGGTAACTCAGGCCTCAGCGGATGGTACAATTCCCTCGGTCTTGTCGGAACCGGTCCTAAGTACAATGGAAACGCCGGCTGGGCACTTTCACAGGTTCCTAATGCCGACCTCACCTGGGAGACTGTAGGTACTGTCAACCTCGCCCTCAGGGGACGTCTCGCTGACAGGGTAAGCTTCGACTTCGAGTTCTACAACAGGGTTTCCAAGGACCTCCTCATGGAGCTCCCTTATTCCGCAACCACAGGTCACGGCTCAGGTTGGGGTAACATCGCCTCCCTCTACAACAGGGGTGTTGACCTCTCCATCGACGTTGACCTCATCCATACAAGGAACGTTTACTGGGGACTCTCAGCCAACGTGAACTATAACAGGAACAAGATTACCAAGCTCTATCAGGGTCTCGATGAACTTGCATTCCCTGACGCAGGTCTCAAGTATCAGGTAGGTGAATCTTCATCACTCGTCTATACCCAGCTTTTCGCAGGCGTTGATCCGGCTGACGGAAGCCCGATGTGGTTTGACCTCAACGGCAACAAGACCAAGAACTTCACCAATGACATCATGCAGTTCTGGGAGGGCCACGACTCAGTCTCTCCTTGGTCAGGCGGTTTCTCGACCAACTTCTCATGGAAAGGTCTCGGCATCAACGCCGACTTCTCCTGGATTGGAAGCAGATGGATCTGGATGAACGAGTTCTACTATACAAGGAACACAGGCAATATGCTTTTCCAGACCAACTTCGAGAAGCGTATGCTCAATATCTGGACAACTCCTGGCCAGGAGACAGACATTCCTAAGTACGGAACAACATTCCATTTTGACAGCACCGCTTACAGCAACGCTGCCTTCCTCAGGCTGAAGAACATTTCCGTATCCTATGCTCTTCCTAAGGCCCTTCTCGAGAGGACCAAGGCCCTGACAGGCGTGAAATTCTATGTTACCGGACGTAACCTCTGGACTGTGACCGGATTCGAGGGATATGACCCTGAGGTCGGATACAGCAACGGTACCGTCGGTCTCTATCCTAACTCCCGTCAGGTTGTATTCGGAGTAGAACTGTTATTCTAAAATCAGCGGATTAAAATGAAAAGAATATTAACAATCATATCAGCAGCAGCCGCCCTCTTGTCGGTGGCATCCTGCAACCTGGAAAAGTTCCCGTCCACGGCAATCAACTCCGAGGAGGCAATGGAGTCAGTCGCTGACTGCAAGGCTTTCAGGAACGGTCTCTATTCCGGGCTCAAGTATGCGTTCACAGGAGCATACGTGTATTACACCGATCTCCAGGCCGACCTCTTCCACGCAGTGAAGAACTTCGGAAACTGGGGCGGCCAGTATTACAGCTACAATGTCACAGCTTCTGACGATGCCGCTTCCGGCATCTGGTACGGAATCTACGGCTACATTGGAAATGCCAATTTCCTCATTGCCGGTACCGAGAAACTTCTTGCATCAGGCACACTTGACGAAACCGATACCAAGACTGTACAGCAGTACTACGGAGAGGCTTGCTACATCAGGGCCCATCTTCTCTTCAACCTCAGCCAGTATTTCTGCGAGGACTACGACCCTGAAACCGCAGGCACCAAGTTCGGTGTTCCGGTAGTTACCAAGTATGAGCCTACAGCCGATGCCAGCAAGTATCCTCACAGAGGTACCCTCGAGGCTACCTACGAGCAGATTGTAAAGGATTTGGACGAGGCTGAGAAATACGTTACCGCTGCGGGTGCAGTCAATTCCGCATACGTTACCAAGGACGTTGTTACCGCACTCCAGGCAAGGGTTGCCCTCACAATGCACGATTATGAGACCGCCCTCCTCAAGGCCAAGACCCTCATCGACTGTGGCACCTACACTCTCATGAGCGACGCTACCGCATACGCAAAGGGCTGGGTCAATGACAACCTCACCGAGACCATCTGGCGCATTGCAATGACAGGTCCGGACGACTACGGTAACACCTACGGCTATTTCATCTACAACACCACAGGCGAAGAGGGCAATGATGACCCTCAGTACATCCCTGAGGACTGGGCCCTCGACCTCTATGACAAGGAGAACGACATCCGCTACAGTGCATATTTCGACGAGCGTGAGGTCAGCGTACGTTTCACAGGTACAGTCACTCTCTTCGTGAAGTATCCTGGAAACCCTACTCTCTACTCAAAGGTTTCCAACTATGCCCACATGCCAAAGGTATTCAGGATTTCCGAGATGTACCTCATCGCAGCCGAGGCTGCTTACAACATCGGTGGCCAGGACGCAGTAGCCAGCAAGTATCTCAACGACCTCAGGTCCAAGAGAATCAAGGGTTACACCGAGCAGTCCTACAACGGTACCGCCCTCAGGAACGAGATTCGTGATGAGAGGACAAGGGAACTCTACGGAGAGGGCTTCAGGCTCAATGACCTCAAGCGTTGGCATATCGGATTCACAAGGTCCGCAGGCCAGGATCCTTCATTCCTCCAGCCAGGTGAGAACTATGCAGTCTGCACCAGGGAGGCCGACGACCCTTACTTCCTGTGGCCAATCCCTGAGGATGAGATCCAGGCTAATCCGCAGATGAAGGATGAACAGAATGAAGCATACAAACGTTAAGTTAGAGATGAATATGAAAACATTGAAATATATTGCATTGGCAGCCGTTTCTGCTCTTATGCTGGCCTCCTGCGACAACAAGACGGAGGAGGGAGCCGGAGATGCTGTAGTCGGTTTCGCCAAGGATGCATACTCATTCAAGGAATCCGCCGGTTTGGTCAGGATACCGATGGTAGTCGAGGGCGAGGCCAAGTCCTGGCCGATTTCCTTCGATGTAAAGGCTGAAATCAGCGTTTCAGATGAGTCTGACATTGAGAAGATTATCCACTTCACACAGACCACTGGTCTCAAGTATGCGGGCAACCCTGATGCTCCTGTATATGTTGAGTTCACTGTTATCGATAATCTCGAAATCAATGATAACAGGACTGTCAAGCTCACTATCGAGAATGTCAAGGGCGCAACAGTAGGTACTGGTTCCACAGTTGTGGAGATTGCTGACAATGACAACAACCCTTACGACAGGCTGATGGGTAGCTGGACACTCTCAGCTACAAGTCTTCGTGATGGTAGTGCTGTTTCTTACGATGTCGTCATTCTCGGAGGATTTACAGAGGAAGAAGAAGCCAAGAATGCAGATAAGACTCTGGTTTGCTTTGGATATGCCGGTTATATGTGGGAGTGGAAAGGAGATGACGGTGAAATGTGTCATGAGCCTGTCTGGTATCTCGATTACAATGCTGAAGGCGGGTATCTCAAGCTTCAGACTGACAAGATTATGGCTACCGAACTAAATTTCGGAAAGGATGAGTATTGTAATGTCAAGACTTGGGCATATCTTCCAGGCGCATCCGCATTGACTCCGGATGGTGATGTTTATGCTACTTGGAACAAGGACTGCAATACCATTACTTTCGATGCCGGTTATGGAATGGGTGGCCTTTACTATGGAATGGACTCAGGGACAGCGTATGGATATTGGGATCCAATATACAACATCACTATGACCCGCAAATAATTAAAAATCGATGATTATGAACAAATTAAGATATTTCCTCGTCGCCGGTCTTGCAATCACCATGATTGCGGGCTGCGACAACGACGAGACCCTTGGAGAGAACAACAAGGGCAAGGAGAAGCCGACTGTGGCTTTATCTATCGACAAGAGAGGTGATGTTGAGATTGCCTTTACTATCACTCCTTCAGAGTCCGCAGCCCAGTATGCCTATATGCTTTGCGAGGGTAAGGGCAATGATGCACCTCTTGCTCTTGACCTGGTTTGCGGTGATGCTACAGGCGCATTCAACAACTATATGGCGACTTACAGCAGTGATGAGACTCCGACCAAGTCAGATACCCTGTATGTCAGCGGTGGTTCTGATTATGAGTTCTTCCTCGCTGCCATCACTGAGGATGGCGTACTTTCAGAGGTTAGCCGTGTTTCCGTCACTACCCGTGATTACACCTATCCTGCAGAGGGAAGCTTTATCGTGAACTATCCGTCCCTTTATCCGGATTATGTCCTCAATGAGAACTCAGGAGAGCCTTTCCAGGCCGACCTGCTCTTCATTCCTGATGCAGCTCCGTTCGCTCCGCTTATCAAGTCAGGTTATGAGTACATTCTCGCCCTCGACCTCTTCAATCTTTACGGTTCCACCGACGATTCTCCGATTTGGTTCGTAGGATACAATGACTTTGAGAATGACTGTCTCGTATTCGATGCACTTTTCGACTACGACAAGGACTCCCAGGTATACTATCCTTATGATGGTGCCTTCGGCAATCTTCTCGGTTTCTACAGTTATGCTGATAGAATTAAGTATGCACTCTTTGCCGAGGGTGAGGACGGAGACCAGCCGTTCACCGTGTCATACGACATTGACGGAAATCTCCAGGAGCTCTCCTTCCTCGAGATGGATCTCTTCCAGGATGCCCAGGGATACCCTTACATCGGTATTTTTGATGCAGTCATCGGCGGTACATTTACTCCTATTGCAGCTACACCTGCAAGTCTGTAACCGCATTGACATAATTCTTCGAAGGGGGCTGACTTTTGGTCAGCCTCTTTTTTTAGATGCCCGGTCAATGCCGGGCATGACGAAAACGCTATACAAATAGCGGATAATCAGAATTATTTGCTATATTTACAGTCTGTGACAACCATATAGAATATGAAAGCAAGAATTACCGGGGCGGTAGTTGCCGCCATAATATCATTGATTGCCTTTTCCTGTACTCCGGACCATTCCTTGAGCATCAATCCTTTGTCGCTCGAGTTCCCGAAGGCAGGCAAGTCCTTGAAGATCACCGTGTCATCAAACGTGGCCTGGGAGGTTACAGGGCCGGATTGGCTCACCTGCAGCCCGTCTTCAGGCACAGGCAATGCAGAAGTGACCGTCACCGCCGCCCAGAACCCGGGGCTTGACAGGACTGCCACCCTGATGTTCACCGGATCCGGCCTCACGGCTACTGTCGAGGCCTCACAGACCGGTGTTGATTTCTCATTGAGCTCATTTGAATTTGCATTTGACGAGGCTGGTGCGCCGCAGACAATGACGGTTTACTCCAAGTATGACTGGGACATTGACAACAAGGAAGTACCTTGGTGCCTCGTTTCACCTTCTTCCGGCGCTGCCGGTGAGACCGTGGTGACATTGACCCCGGCCAAGTTCACCGACAGGACTCCGCGCAATACGGCATTCCTCCAGGTCAACTTCAACGGCTCGTTCCGCTTCGTGACCGTCAGCCAGACTATGCCGAACTCCGCACCCGAGAAGCCTGTCCTGACATTCCCGGAGGCAGGTTCGACCAATATCCCGACCAATGTGACATTTGCCTGGAATGTGCCTGCGGACCCTGACGGGGACGTCCTGACATACAATCTCATGATTTCCGCCAATGGCGGCCTGACCTGGCAGACCACTGAAAGCAGCTCCAATACCACGAAATTCTCGACCTATCTGGAGAAGAATACCGAGTATATGTGGAAGGTTGAGGCAATGGATCCGTTCGGCGGAAAGTCAATGTCGGATGTTAACAGTTTCACTACAGGTACCGCAGGCGGTTATGTGGACGGTGAAGTACGTCTTGTCAAGGCTGAATGTGCCGGTGCTCCCCAGCCTGTTCACCTGATTTTCACGGGTGACGGCTTCATTGAGGAGGACTATCACGACGGAGGAGCCTTTGACCAGGCTGTCGAGACGGCTGTCAATGCCTTCTTCAGCGTGGAACCTTACGCCACCTACAAGGATTATTTCCGCGTCAGCGTGGTGGCTGCATATTCCGAAGAGAGGGGAGCCACTGTCCAGAGCGATATGACAGGCTGCAAGGCCCAGAAGAAGAATACCAAGTTCAGCTCAACGTTGGAGGGTGGCAACAGCACGGGCATTTCCTGCGACTACGACCGCGTCTTCGACTATGCGAGAAAGGTGGAAGGAGTTTCCGAGGTTGACCTGAACAATACGACCGTATTTGTGATTATCAATCTCAATGTCTATGCTGGAACCTGCATGATGATGAGCATGGGACGTTCAGTATCAATGTGTCCTACCGGCAGCAGTTTCGGCAAGGTGGTTACCCACGAGGGCGGTGGACACGGCTTCGGACGCCTGCTGGACGAGTACAGGTATTACAATGAGAGCCTTCCTGCTGACAGGCAGAATCTTGTGAATTCGTGGAGGGCATCTGACCCTTATTTCGGATACAATATTTCATTGACCGGAGACAGGGACCAGGTACATTGGAAGCATTATTTCGATATGGCCGGCTACGATGCCGTGGGTATGTATGAGGGGGCCTATCTCTATTATATGGGAGCTTGGCGTCCGGAGTACATCAGCTGCATGGAGGACAACAGGCCGTATTACAATGCTCCTTCACGCGAGGCTATTGTCCGCAGGATAATGAAGGCTTCCGGCAGCAACTTCGACTTCAATGATTTCATTGCCAAGGATGCCAAGGCATTGTCCTCAGGCGCTGTCATTGCCGCCCAGGCCCCTGTCGTACCTTACGACTTCGTTCCTCTCGCACCGCCAATCATGATTGACAATAATAGGTAAATCGAGGCTGACCAAAAAGCCTGTCATATCGAGCGAAGTACGCAGTACGTAGTCGAGATATCTGTTGAGAATCAATCCGTTGTGCAGATCTCTCCACTCGCTTTGCTCGGTCGAGATGACAAAGGGGGGGCTGTTTAATGACAAAAAGGGGGCTGTTTCAGGCCCCTTTTCGTTTGCTGAGATATTCGATGAGGACGACAGTGACGAGTCCTGCGAGAGCCCAGAAAATCGCTCCTGCTGTCTGTGGGTCAATGACTTGCCTCAATACTGCACCGTTCTCGACCAGGGCGCTGACCGCCGTGGAAGCATCCGCTGCCGACATTCCGCTCCTGAGGAACTGTGCCTGGGCCACGGCCGTCATGTCATTCCAAGGCCAAACCTTTACGAGCGCCCCGATAACGAATCCCACAAGCACCAGCATTGTCTGTCTCTCGCAACGTGCCAGCAGCCAATGCAGGAACTTCGAGAAGGCCAGGATGCCTATCACACAGCCGATTCCGAACACGGCCAGGACCGGAAGGTCCAGATTGCTCACGGCCTGCATCACATAGTCGTACTTGCCCAGGATTACCAGGATGAAACTGCCGGATATGCCCGGAAGAATCATTGTGCATACTGCGATGGCTCCGCAGATGAAGATGAACCAGAGGCTGTCAGGGGTGCTTGTAGGCGACATTGTGCATATAACCACGCCGAGAGCGATTCCGACGATGAAGAAGAGCGCATCGTGGATTTTCCATCCCTTGATGTCGGCAATCATATACACCGCGGAAGCGATGATCAGGCCGAAGAAGAATGCCCAGGTCTGGACCGGATGATAGGCCATCACATAGACCATGAGTTTCGCCAATGTGAATATGCTCAGGAGTACTCCGACCATCAATGCGGCAAGAAAGCTGCCGTGGATCCTGTTCCAGAACTCGCGGAACTCACCCTTGAAAAGGAGTTTCCAGACCGAAAGGTCCATCAGCGAGTTCATTGCCTCGATAATTTCAGAAAAAATGCCGGTCAGCAGGGCAATGGTGCCGCCGGAAACGCCCGGAATAACATTGGCCGCACCCATTGCGTAACCCTTTATTCCGGTAATGATGTGTTTGCTTATGTTTCCCATTATTGTATTGTTTCCAAGAAATTCACAATGGCATTGAAGGCCTCCTTCTGGGATATTTCCTCTCCCGGAGGATTCTCGATCACCATGTCGAAACAGTTCTGATTGACCCGTGCCCGGCCGATTTTGAATATTGCGCGGCAGCAAACAGCCATATATTCCACAGGGAACAATCCATTGTCAATCAATGAGATGAAAAGTTCGCAGTCGGATTGCCGGAGCTGCATCATCTTGTCCCTGGACGGCCTGCCGCACCAGTTGAGGTCCTTCTTGAGAGTGGTATTGTTGAGGCTGGTTATCTGAAGTTCCTCATCCGTCTTCTTGCCGAAATCGAAGAAGAAGAGCTCGGCCTTTATGCCTTTCTTCTTGAAGTAGGCCAGCACGGCCTCCTTGCAGTCATCGGCAGTCTTGTCTTCCGCATTGATGAGTATGGCGGCGGAATGGATACGGTCCAATGGCACCAGGCTGGTGGCCACGGTGCTTCCCCAATGTTTCAGATAACGTCTTCTGAATATGTTCTTTATAAAATCAAGCATTGTTAGTCCTTAAGTTCCGCAGCAGGTCCTCCGTTCGCCGCTATCAGCTCACGGATTTCCTTCTTGGCTGCTTTCCATCTTGGGATATCAATCTTCGTGCCGATTACTTCAACAACCTTGGCCGCGATGATGGAGCCGATTTCTCCGCAGACCTTCAGCGGCATTCCCAGCGAATGTGCATAAATGAAGCCTGCGGCGTATGTGTCACCTGCCCCTGTGGCATCAATGGTGGCAGCAGGCCAGGCCTCAATGTAGTGGTATTCGTCCCCGCTCTTTACCATTGACCCGTCCTTGCCGACCTTCACGACGGCGATTTTGCAATGCCTGGCGATTTCGTCGAGGGCTTCGCGCGGCTGCATCTTGGTGAAGGCCCTGGCCTCGGACTCATTGGCGAAGACAATGTCAACGTATTTGTCCACGATGTCGTGGAGGAAGGCCTCGTTGGATTCGACCACGTTGTAGGAAGCCATGTCGAGGGAAATGGTGCAGCCGGCATCGTGCGCCATCTCCACGGCTTTCCTGATAAGTGCCTGGTTCTGGACAAGATATCCTTCAATGTGGAAGTAGTCGTAACCCTGGAAATATTCCGGCTTCAAGTCTTCCGGCACCATCTCAAGGGCGGCGCCCATATAGTTGGCGAAGGTTCTTTCGGCATTGGCTCCGGAAACGAGGACCATTGAGCGGCCGGAAGGATTCTTTCCCTTGAGCAGCAATGTCTTGACCCCGTATTGCTCCTCGTCGCTCTTGAAAAGATGGCCCAGTTCGTCCTCGCCGACCTTTCCGATGAATGCGGAAGGCATCCCGAGAATGGCCGTACAGGTGATGGTGTTGGCAGCAGAGCCGCCGGCCACGTAATGGAGTCCGTATGGCTTGAGGCTTTCGAATATCTTGTTGCCGGTTTCCATGTCCACGAACTGCATGCTGCCTTTCGGCAGGTGGTAGAGCTTGAGGAATGAGTCGTCCGGTAGGACTGCGAGAATGTCGGTCAATGCGTTGCCGATGCCAAGGATTGTGTGCATATCAATAATTCTTTTCAGCGTAGTTTACAAATATAGTAATTTTTAAGTAAATTCGCAGGGTGTCGGGCATTTCCCGGCTGTGGCGGTTTATGGCGATTGACAAGAAGGCGTTGCTGAAATACATTCTGTCGGCCCTGGTGGCAGGCGTGCTGCTTTACTTCTCGTTCAGGGGAGTGAAGTGGACGGATTTCCTTGCAGCCGTGCGGAGCTGCAGGCCCGGCTGGCTGCTCCTGGCAATGTTCTCCGGGGTGCTGTCCTTCTTCGTCCGGGCTCTCCGCTGGAAGCAGATAGTCAGTCCGATTGACTCCGGTGTCCGGATTCGTGATACTTTCAATGCGGTGAATATCAGTTACTTGGTCAATCTTGCCCTGCCCCGGGTAGGGGAGTTGGCCAGATGCGGATACCTGGCCCGGCATTGCCCCGGGGCGGGATATGACAAGTTGCTGGGGACGGTGGTCCTGGAACGTCTTTGGGATGTGCTGATGATGTTCATTCTGGTCATTGTCCTGGCCTGGGCAATGTGGGACCGCTTCGGAAGTTTCTTCATTGAAAAAATGCTCAATCCGTTTTCGGCCAGGCTCAATCTCGGGCTCGGGGGCATTGTGCTGATCCTTGCTGTCCTCTGCGGGCTTGTGCTTTGGGGCATTTTCGCATTGCGGAACAAATGGAAGCCGGCGGGCCTGGTCTGGGGCTTTGTCAAGGGGCTCGGCCAGGGGGTTGTGAGCTGTTTCCGGATGGAAAAATGGTGGCTTTTCCTGCTTTACTCATTGGCTATCTGGGGTTTATACTGGTTGATGAGCCTGTCTGTGCTCTACTCTGTCCAGGGGATGGGCGTGGCTGGAACTGCTGCGTTGGAGGGCGGATTGGCTGATGTTGCTGGAGGCCTAACAGGTGTTGCTGGAGGTCTGGCTGGTGCAACTGGTGGCCTGGCGGGAGCCGTGGCTGCTCTTGCTTCGCTCGGCGCCACGGATGCCCTCTTCCTGATGCTCGTCGGCAGTCTCAGCTCATTGGTCCCGGTGCCTGGCGGCTTTGGAGCATTCCACTACATTGTCGCCCTTGCCCTCTCTACCGTCTATGGCATTCCTTTCGGTGTCGGAATCATTTTCGCCACTCTTTCGCACGAGTCACAGACATTGACAATGATTATCTGCGGCACGGCATCCTACATTGACGAGACCCTCCGCCGCAAGGCCGTTTGAAATCTCTCCCTCCGTCATTTCGAGCGAAGCCCCCTCCGTCATTTCAATCGAAGTCCGCTCCGTCATTTCAATCGAAGTCACCTCTGTCATTTCGAGCGAAGTCACCTCTGTCATTTCGAGCGAAGTCGAGAAATCTATTCGTATTCAGATCTCTCCACTCGCTACGCTCGGTCGAGATGACAAAGTATTGCGTTCGGTCTCTATGATGACAGAGAAGATGCCTTTGTTCCCTCATGCCCGGATTGCATTTCCGTCATGCCCGGCTTTGACCGGGCATCTCTCCGTAGAGGAACAATGGAAGATGCCGCCTTCGGGAGATTCCCGGTCAGGCCGGGAATGACGCTCCGAGGAAATATGCCGGGAATGACGCCGAGGGTTAATATGCCCCGCCGGTTTTCATTCTTCCCTGAAATTCCTTATATTTGTAGTCTTGCGCATAGCGTGCAACATTGAACCGGATAATAATTGCTCATTATGAGAGACTTATATTTGACCAATACCCTTTCCCGCAAGAAAGAACTTTTCGTCCCGGTACATCCCGGCCACGTCGGAATGTACGTCTGCGGTCCTACTGTTTACGGCGACGCCCATCTCGGCCACGCCAGGCCGGGTGTGACCTACGATGTCCTTTTCAAGTTCCTCAAGCATCTCGGCTACAAGGTGCGTTTCGTGAGGAATATCACGGATGTGGGACATCTGGAGCACGATGCCGACGAGGGAGAGGACAAGATTGCAAAGAAAGCCAGGCTTGAGCAGGTCGAGCCGATGGAGGTCGTGCAGACCTATACGTTCAGGTACAATGAGGCAATGCGAATGCTTAATGTCGCTCCGCCTTCCATTGAGCCGAGGGCTTCCGGCCACATCATCGAGCAGATTGAGACTGTCAAGAAGATTCTGGATGCGGGATATGCCTACGAGAGCAACGGGTCAATATATTTCGATGTCGCGAAGTACAATGCAGACCATCACTACGGTGTACTTTCCGGCAGGACATTGGACGACACCAAGGAGGGTACCAGAGCTCTGGACGGCCAGGCCGACAAGCGTGCCCCGTATGACTTTGCACTTTGGAAAAAGGCTGAGCCTGAGCATATTATGAGATGGCCATCGCCTTGGGGAGAGGGCTTCCCGGGCTGGCATCTCGAGTGCTCCGTGATGGGTGAGAAGTATCTCGGCAAGGAGTTCGACATCCACGGTGGCGGAATGGACCTGATGTTCCCTCACCACGAATGCGAGATTGCCCAGAACCAGGCTTCACGCGGCACCCAGGGCGTTCATTACTGGGTGCACAACAATATGATTACCATCAATGGCCAGAAGATGGGCAAGTCGCTCGGCAATTTCATCACTCTCCCGCAGCTTTTCAAGGGGGAGCATCCGAAGCTTGAGCAGGCTTACGCTCCGATGACGATTCGCTTCTTCATTCTCCAGTCACATTACAGGAGCACATTGGATTTCTCCAATGAGGCTCTGCAGGCGGCCGAGAAGGCTTTCAGGAAGGTTATGCAGGCGGCGCAGGATTTGAGGGCGCTGGCTGCTGCGGCCGGGATTGAGCTTGGCGGGGTTTCGGCTGGCGCTTCTGCGGGTGCGGTTGGTGCAGCGGAATCTGCTGGCGCTCCGGCGGGCGTTTCCAATGGCGCGGCTGGTGCTTCCAATGGCGCTTCTGCGGGCCAGGCGGCTGAATATCAGCAGGTTTACGGCACAGAGGGCAGCCTTCCTTGGGAATTGAAATACGGTGAATTCCTTGCGGATTCCGCTCCGGATACCTGCCCGGCCGACAGCGATGCCGTGAAGGCCATCTTCGACGGGGTCTATGCAGCTCTCTGCGATGACCTCAATACCTCGGTGGCATTGTCGTATATCTTTGACGCTGTGAGACTTATCAATACCGAAAAAGAGAAGAAGGGGACATTGACCAAGGGCGATCTCCAGACCCTCGTGCGCCTTTTCGATGACATTGTCTATGGCGTTTTCGGCCTGGTTGAGGACAATGCCGACTCCGGGAAGGCGGGCAGGACGATTGCCGGCCTGATGGATATGGTCATTGAGGAGAGGGCGAAGGCCAAGGCTGCCAAGGACTGGGCGGTGAGCGACAGTATCCGTGACCATCTGAAGGCCCTGGGCATTGTAGTGAAGGATACGAAGGACGGTGCTGAGTGGACAATTGAATAATATTGCCGGCTTATGAAGTTCGTTTCTTGGAATGTCAATGGCCTGCGTGCCTGTGTAGGAAAGGGTTTTGAGGATGTGTTCAAGTCCCTTGATGCGGATTTCTTCTGCATTCAGGAGACCAAGATGCAGGAGGGCCAGCTGGACCTTCAATTCGAGGGCTACAAGTCCTATTGGAACTATGCGGACAAGAAGGGTTATTCCGGCACGGCTGTCTATACCCGTATTGAACCTCTTTCGGTGACCTACGGCATTGGGATTGATGAACACGACCACGAGGGCAGGGTTATTACATTGGAAATGAATGACTTCTATCTGGTTTGCGTCTATGTCCCGAATTCCCAGGAGGAGCTCCGCCGCCTGGATTACAGGATGAAGTGGGATGATGATTTCCGCGCATATCTATGCCGCCTGGCCGGGAAGAAGGGCGTAATAATCTGCGGTGACCTCAATGTTGCACACAATGAGATTGACCTGAAGAATCCTGCCTCGAACCGCCGCAATTCCGGTTTCACGGACGAGGAACGTGGCAAATTCTCCGACTGGCTGGGTGCCGGCTTCATTGATTCCTGGCGAATGCTGAATCCAGACAAGGTCCAATATTCCTGGTGGTCCTACCGCTTCAAGGCGCGTGAGAAGAACATCGGGTGGCGCATTGACTATTTCATTGTCTCCGAGAATCTCCGTGACCGTATTTCTTCCGCCGGTATCCACGACGAGGTCTTCGGCTCCGACCACTGCCCGGTGGAGCTGGTTATGGATTTGTAGGCGGCATAATCTCTCAAAGTTTCCGCGATAAGGCCACCTATTATGGAGGGCTCAATGCCGCTGGGTGGACCTTCCACGCTGGAGCCATGAATCGAGGAGGGTCCTAGGTCTATACTATGAATACCACGCTCAAGTGCGCAACAACCGACAGGCAAGCGGGCCTTTCCCGGAGCCCGGCGCAGTCCTGTCGAGTTGTAGCCGCCGGAGACGCTTTATTCCGGCGGCGGTGCTGCAATGACA
>JBJEBP010000314.1:0-5642 GCA_051870135.1 Candidatus Cryptobacteroides sp.
GTCGGTGCAAAGGAGGCTGTCCTCAGGGCCGCTCCGATTGCTGCTTCGGCTGCCAAGAATGTGGCGTCCGTGACATTCAGCTGCGAGGAAGATTCCGATGCACAGACAGTTCTTGATTTCACTCAGAAGAATCTCACTATCAAGCTTGATGTGAAGGAAATCAATGCGTCAGGCACTATGGCTGACCGCTATGCCATTGAAGGTGATTTGGATGTCATTACAATGAATGTGAATGACTGGATTCCGGTATCGAATGCAGATTGGCTTGAGGCGAGCAAGACTGCTGACGGCAAACTCCATTGGAAAGTTGCCAAAAACAACCCTTCCTGCGAGGTTCGCAGCACTGAACTCATGGCCGTATGCAATGATTCTCCGGAAGACGCCGATGTCATGGGAATCGTTATTGTGAACCAGTACCCGGGTGCAGATATCATTGACTTCAAGTTCAAGGAGGACGGAACGGCCTTCGACAATTCCCCGAACAATAATGCCTTCACCAGCTATGCTGGAGACGGTACCAAGGTAACATACAAGTACATAGAAGATTACTGCTCTTGGGCCCCTTCCACTACCTATGGAACGGAGAACTCCGCAGTCGAGTACAAGTATGGATTCTGGTACACCAATTACAGCAGCTACAAGCCTCTTATGGAAGATGGATTCACTATGGAGGCAATATTCAGCCCAAATATGGCCCATAATGAGACCAAGGAGGCGAAAGTATTCTCCACGACACAGTCCGGAGGTTTTGCAATTATGCTCGGAGCATCCGGTGCAAAGACTAATCCTTGCGACAATGTTGATGTTACCCGAAACGGCTCCATAGAGTTCATCATGCATAAGAATGGCAACTGGAACTTCCTTGTTACCAATGTGATGGTGGAAGTCGGGAAATTCTATCACGTGATCGGTGTCTATGATCCTGCTGCCGAAACGATAAAATGCTATGTTGACGGAGAACTCAAGTTCACCACTACAGGAACAGGCGCTCTCAAGTGGCCTACCGGGCACAGCAATTTCGCAGTTTGCGGCAACACCAATGGAGATACCAAGATGAATGGTTCTGCAAATGTCACCGTACCTGTGGCACGTGTATATTCGGATCCTCTCAGCACCGAGGAGGTCGCTCTCCTGACCAGGTTGGCCAAGGCACCGGGTTTTGAGGTCGTTAAGTAGAACAGCCTAAAACAGAAACAATATATGAACAATATGACAAGCAAGGGTATTGCTCTCATCATTGCAATCGCCCTGAGTCTTCTTTCACTGGTCGCATCTGCACAGCAGGGCGGCACTGTAATCAGCGGATACGTCATCGGCTCGGACGGTGACTCGCCGCTGGCCGGGGTAGTCATCCATTCCAAGGAGAATCCGAAGGAAGTGACTACGACAGGCACTCACGGAGAATACAAAATGACAGTTTCTCCTTCCACCAAGACCGTTGTCTTCGAGATGATGGGATACGATACAAAGGAAATCAAGATAGAGGACAGTTATCTGTTCACTCTTGTCACCCTGATTGTCCAGGCAAATGCTTTGGAGGAGTCGGTTGTCGTAGGTTTCGGTACCCAGAAGAAGGAATCCCTAGTAGGAGCGGTCCAGGCAGTCAAGCCTTCCGAACTTGCCACCGCATCATCCAACCTCACCACCGCATTCGCCGGCAACATTCCGGGCCTTATCGCACGCCAGACATCCGGTGAGCCTGGAAGTGACGGTGCAACATTCTACATCAGGGGTATCTCCACGTTCGGTGCCAACTCAAGCGCCCTCATCGTGCTTGACGGAGTTGAAATTACCGGTTCAATGCTCAACAACATCCCTGTTGAGGCCATTGAGTCAATGTCCGTCCTCAAGGATGCCACTGCGACCGCCCTTTACGGTTCCAGAGGTGCGAACGGAGTCCTTATCGTGACCACCAAGGAAGGCCGCAATTCGGAGAAGCTCAACATTTCCGTATCCTTTGACAATACATTCTCTCTCCCTACAATGGTTCAGGAAATTGCGGACGGCGTCCAGTATATGGAACTCTACAATGAGGCCGTTTACAATGTAGCCCGCGCCTCAGGTTCCCAGTATGTGCCTTTCTACTCCAGCGAGAAGATTGAGGGCACGCGCAACAACCTGGACAAGTACGTTTACCCGAACAATGACTGGTACAAGATGCTCTTCAAGGATTTCGCAGTGAACCAGAGGTTCAATGTATCCCTGCGGGGTGGCGGAAAGAAGGTGAATTACTTCCTCAATGCCTCCATCTACAACGAGAACGGTATCATCCGCGAGCCTAAGGACGCATTGCTCGACGTGGACCTGAGCAACAAGAAGTTCCTCTTCCAGAGCAATGTCACTGCCCAGGCAACCAGGACTACCAAGGTGTCGATGAAACTCAATATGCAGATTCAGTATCAGACATCTCCATACGAAAGCACGTCCGACCTCTTCTACTACACTATGAGGGCAAACCCGGTACGTTTCCCTGCGACCCTCCCGGCACAGGACGGAGATACCTTCGTAAGATACGGTAACTTTGATACTTGGGATACAGGTTCCAACGATCTCAACCCTTACGCACTTCTCAGCCGCGGCTATCAGGAGCAGTACCGTTCCTGGATGACAGCGTCCCTGAACATTGACCAGGATCTGAGGTTCATCACCAAGGGACTCTCGGCAAAGGCGATGGTATCATTCTACAACTACTCATACGCCTCCACGAAACGTTCTCACATTCCGGCATACTACAGGATTGCGCCGGAGAGCATAACACTCAATCCGGACGGGACATACGACTGGACGGCAGCAACAATCGGAACTGAGGGAACCACATATCTTGACAGCTCGGTTTCCGCCAGCGGTTATCACGAGTGGTCTCTCCAGGGACAGATCAACTATGCCCGCAAGTTCGGCAAGCACGATGTGTCAGCCGACGTAGTTTACCACATGAAGGAGAAGGTGAACAATGCCACAGGCAGTGCGGAGGAGAAGCTTCTTCCATTCAGGGAGCAGGGTCTCGCCGGCCGTGTAACCTACAACTACGACAAGCGTTACTACGTTGAGGGCAACTTCGGATACAACGGTTCCGAGAACTTCGTGGCAGGAAAGCGTTTCGGTTTCTTCCCTTCAGCAGCCATCGGCTGGAATATTTCCAATGAGAAATTCTTCGCTCCGATCAAGAAGGTCGTTTCCAATCTCAAGTTACGCGCCTCATACGGACTTGCGGGTAATGACGCCCTCGGCGATGACAACCGGTTCCCTTATATCTCCCTCGTGAACATGGGCGCAAGGGCATATCCATTCGGAGCGGCCTTCACGATGTACGGTGCGGGATATATCGAGAGCTACGGTAATCCTGACGCCACCTGGGAAGTCGCACACAAGCTCAATGTCGGAGTTGACCTCCAGCTCTGCAATGAGTTCACTCTCGCAGTTGACTGGTTCAAGGAGAAACGAGACAATATCTTCATGCAGCGCGAGTCTCTCGCTTCTCATAGCGGACTCGGCACGGCCCTGCCTTGGGCAAACATAGGTGAGACTTCCAATCAGGGTGTTGACCTTTCCGCAAACTGGAGCAAGGTCATCAACAAGGACCTGAGCTTCACATTGAGGGGGACATTCACCTATGCCCACTCCCAGATAGTAGCGAAGGATGAGCCGGACTATTCTTCAAACCCTCATCTTTCACAGGTCGGCAAGCCGATTCAGTCCAACAAGGTGCTCATTGCCGAGGGAATCTTTACTTCACAGGAAGAAATTGACAACAGCCCGAAGCAGGACTTCGGAACATATACGGTAGGTGACATCAAGTACAAGGATGTCAATGGTGACGGCGTGGTCAACTCTAATGACTTCACCTGGAGTGACAAGCCGTATTTCCCTGAAATCCAGTATGGTTTCGGCGGCAATGTCAAGTATCGCAACTGGGACCTCTCCATTATGTTCCAGGGAAGCGGAAACTATTGGATTACAACCTACAACAACCATCCTTTCTGCGATGCCAACCACTTCGGCTACAACATTGTGCAGTACATCGCTGATGACCACTGGTCCTGGGACAACAACAACGCGAACGCCAAGTATCCGCGTCTGACATCTACTCCTTCCGACAACAATATCCAGGCATCGACCCTTTATTTGCACGATGCATCATTCCTCCGTCTGAAGAATCTCGAAATCGGCTATACCTACAAGTTCTTCAGGGTATATCTTCAGGGTACCAACCTCTTCTATGTTTCCAAGTTCAAATACTGGGATCCGGAGAAAGGCCGCGGAAACGGTCTCAGCTACCCGCTCCAGCGTACCGGAAGACTGGGCTTTCAGTTTAACTTCTAATTTTACCCGAATATGAAGAAATATCTTATTACTATAATCTGTGCTCTTGGGGTCCTGTCATCCTGCAACTATCTCGATGTCATTCCGAGCGGTAAGGTGACTGTGGACGACTTCTTCAAGACCCATATTCAGGCGGACCAGTTCTCGGCATCACTCTACTACTATATGCCGAACAGATGGGGATTCCAGAAATCCCTCGAGATTGCCGGAGGCGGAGATATGATTTCCAGCTTCTATGGCAGTGTCCGCTATTTCAAATGGAAATCTCTGGTATTCAACAACTACGAGACTCCGTCCAATACCTATACCGCCATCTGGTCCACCACCTGCGACAAGGCTACCGGTGCCAACTCGTACAATGTCTATGAGGCCATCCGTTATGCCTACCTTCTGCTTGAGAATGCCGACAGGGTACCGGATGCTTCAGAGGAGGAGAAAAACAGGTGGAAGGGCGAGGCCTACTGGAACATTGCCTATATGCACCAAACTCTCCTCGAGTACTACGGACCTTGCATCATTGTCGATCATCTCATAGGATTGAACGAGAATATCAACTGGTCACGTACTCCTTATCTGGAATGCGTCCAGTTCATCTCCGATATGTATGACAAGGCTGCCGAGTATCTTCCGGGGTCATACTCTACAAATTACGTGGGCCGTGCGACACGTACTTGCGCCCTTGCGCTCAAGTCCAGGCTATGGCTGATGGCTGCTTCTCCTGCATTCAACGGCAACACGGAGTGGTATGGAGACTTCAAGAACCCTGACGGAACCCCGCTTATGAACCAGAGCTATGACAAGGAGCTCTGGAAGAAGGCACTTGACGCCGCCGAGGCTGCCATCAAGATGGGTCAGGCTGACGGCTTCCGTCTCTATGCGCCAAAGACTGACGGCGATGATTTCACCAAGGGATATGAGAACTACAGGTCCGCATTCATCGGGCAGGATGCCGCAGCATTCTACAATGTTAATGAGCATCTCTTCTCCTATGCCAACCAGGGTGGTGACATCTCCTACAACATCAAGAATATGGCTCCACGTACCGGATATACGGCATACAACCGTGAGGGATGGCGCGGATATTTCGTGCCGACATTCGAGGCGGTCGAGTGCTTCCTCTCCAGGAATGGTCTTCCGATGGATGTTGACCCTGAAACCAAGGAGGCTTTCGCCAATCCGGAGACACTTGCCGAGTCTCCTGACTATTCAGGCGAGCAGACATCCGTATGGCATGTCAATAGGGAACCAAGATTCTATGCTTCAATTGGTTACGACCGTGGTGCATACGATATCAACAATGAGACGATAATGATCAAGGCACG
>JBJEBP010000315.1:0-5590 GCA_051870135.1 Candidatus Cryptobacteroides sp.
TTTTCAATGTGTAAGATAGTATTTTAGGAATAGCATATCCCGTTTAGTAGGACTTGCCGCCCTCGGCACTAGAGGGAGGGACCCAAACGCAGTTTGAGAGGGCCTGGTCCGGAGAAACGGGATATGCTATTCTTATATAATATCTATTACTATTTTCCGTCACTGACAAGGTCAATGTGGAGAATACGTACCGGAGAATCAGGGAGTTCCGGGCGCAGAAGACCTGTAGGTGAAGCCGCTATTGCATCAATGACATCAAGTCCGGATATAGCCTCTCCGAACACTGTATAGTTGCCATCCAGATGCTTGCAGCCCTCCTCACTCTGTACAAAATAGAACTGGGTACTTGAAGAAGCCTTCTTCTGATTAACGTCATCAGGCTCACGGGCACCTGCAAGGCATCCTTTCTTGTGAGTCAACTCAGGTGTGCACTCATTCGGAATCCAGAAACCGAGGTCCCCGCAACCCCACTGTTCCATACTTCTGCAAGGGTCCTTGGTGAACGGGTCACCTCCTTGTATCATAAATCCGTCAACAACCCTGTGAAAAAGGATTCCGTCAAAGAAATGACCAGCTATAAGGCGGGTGTAAACCTCTCTGTGCAGCGGTGTCTGCCTGTATAACTTGAAGCGGATAGTTCCAGCCGTGGTAACCATATCGAAAACCGGTTCCTCTCCAAGGTCATAAGGGTCGAACAATGGTGCTTTTACAGTAGTGTCAGGAACGTACCTGTAGGCCTCCATTGCCTCTTCAACAGCCGATTTTGAAGCATTTGCGGCCTCATTGCAACTCACTGCAGCAAGACAGAACGCCATTAGTGTAAAAATAGTGGTCAATTGCTTTTTCATAATCGAAAATATTATTGGTTATGACACAAATATAAAATATTTGAATAATTATTACAAATATATGCATAAAAAAGCGGATGACCGAAAGGCCATCCGCAATATAAGATGTGTAGTTATCTACTAATAGAATCTTGCCCTGTTGTCCTTGACATCAGCATCATTCATCATCACCGGAAGAATCATCTGGGACATATAGGCATTAGCCTGTGAAGCCCTGTTCTTGGCATCATCCTCGGTGAAGAAAGCACCAGTATCGTGACCGGTAACCTTGTAGACATAAACTCCGATGGAGCCTGCAACAGGACCGCAAACAACGTTTTCAGGAGCAACAACAGCAGCGCCAATGAACTTAGGGTCAAGACCCTGGGAATTCATGGATGAGAAAGCAACACCTGACTGAGTGCTTACAGTGGTACCAAGCTTCTCTGCAATAGCCTGAAGATCAGTCATGCCCTCAATCTTGGCAGCAATATCAGCAGCCTTCTTCTCGGCAAGTTTCTCATAGTAGATATTCTCCCTGATCATAGGAGCAACCTCGCTGAGTTTGGCATAACCCTCCTTGTGGATAGCCTTTACAGTAGCCACGAAGTAATAGTTGTTGTCCACTGTAATGATGCCTGAAACCTTTCCAGTCTTGTTTTCGAAGGCCCAGCGGCTTACTTCCTTTGCATTGTCAATAGAACCGAACCTGTCAGTACCCTCAGCAAGACCATTTACAGGGTGTGAGTAGAGACCGAGAGTATCAACTGCACTCTTGTATGCCTCGTATCCGGAAGATGCGATTGTAGCAAAGTTGTTGGCCTTGGCATACATTGAAGAGTATGTCTCCTTGCTTGGAACAGACTCCTTCTTGAAGATTGCAACCTGCTTCTTGAGAGATGGCTTTGTAGCATCTGAAACAAGCACAACGTGAGTACCATACTGGGTTTTGAGAACAAACGGCTCTCCTACCTTGGCAGTCATGACTGACTCAAAACCAGGTATCATGTAAGTCTGGGTCATCCAACCGATGTTACCATATTCAGCATCAGCGGCAGAGTTCTTGTCCTCTGAGTAAAGAGCTGCAAGATTGGAGAACTTTTCAGTCTTTGCAACGTTTGCAAGACTATCTGCCTTGGAAGCAGCATCACCAGTAAGAAGAATATGCTTGACATACACTGAATCAGGCATCTGCCTTGAATCAAGCACCCTTGCAACAAAGAAATTGTCGCCGTTCTTGATGATATCCGAAACCTCTGCACCATCGCTCCATACGAATGCGTCAACATCAGAAGATACTGTCTTGAGTTCACCCTCCTTGTAGTAACGTGCATCGTATGCCCTGTCAGAATTTCTGGTAAGGAAAGACTTTACATTATCAGTTGAAGCAAATTCATCATAAAGGTCTGCAACCTTGGTCCTCGTCGCATTGACATCCTTCTCGGATGGTTTTACTTCGAAGACAACATACTCAATATCACGACTTGCATTCTGCTTGTAGAGTTTCTTGTGTGATGCGTAGAATGACTTGACCTCGCTGTCAGAAACGACTACGGATGAATCTCTCTCATATCCGTGAGGAACCATGACAAACTCTACGTCAACAGTGTTGTTATTCTCCGCAATGGTCTTGTCAAGCATAAGAGGAGAAATGACATTGCTCTGAGTGAAGAGGGAATTGTACTTCAGGAAAAGTTCCTGGTTATAGATGGAACTCTGAAGATAATTCCAGTAAAGTCTGAGGTTTCCGCTCTGGTCAGAATCAATATTCTTTACGAACTGTACAAGATTGGACTTTGAGAAACTGCCATTTTCATCCATGAACGCAGGATTCTGGGCTACGAGAGGAGAAACCATGTCACCCTGGGTGAGATCAACCATCTCGGACTCCCCTACCTCAAGACCCGCTGCACGGGCTTTTTCAACAAAGAGATACTTGTAGATAAGATCCTGCCATGCAGCATTTCTGATCTGTGCCTGCTGCTCTGAACTCTGGACTGATGAACCGGTCATAAGTTCATTGATAGTGGTAAATTTCTGCACATCCTCCTGGAAGTTGTTGTAAGACACGGACTTGCCGTTAATTTCTCCAACATCGTATTTGGATGACATTCCCTGGAAAGCAGAAATAACCTCGTTAGGATCGATAATGAATGAAAGCAGGCCTATGGCAATGATGATTGACACTGCCATGCCGAACTTTATGCGCAACTTTTCAAGAACCGCCATTTTGTTATTATTTTTTAATTATTATTATCAAAAAGCATTCAAGACCACGAAGATAGTAATTTTCCCGCAATTTATTATTATTTTTCTAACAACGGGCCTATAAAATTAACAGAATCTATAATTACCACCGTACTATCCTTGACCACAATGCCGAAATTATTGAAAGGATTGAGCACTATTGCATTCCTTGCTCTTTCATCAGACCTCATTCCATAACCCTGGATAAGTCCGTCTGGTGAATACATCCGCACATAGCAGTCCGTATAAATTTCCTTCTTTCCCTGGTCCCAGTAAATAGTGTCGCTCTCCATAGTCTGGCTGTTCACCAGATTTTTGACCACGACATTTCCATAGGCCTTCCAAATCTCCTCCTTGCTGTTTTTATCAGTTACGTGACTGGCCTGGTCTGACACGATGGTGGATTCCAGCACCTCATCCTCCGTATAAGCATAGACATTCATGCCGGAAGGAAACAAGTCACAGGCAATGGAGTCATTCTCAAAATGCTGCATTTCAGCGGTAACCACCCTCAATTCAATCTTGCCGTTCTTCGTCTGTATCAGATACATACTGTCAACGGTCTGGAGGGGGGTTACAGACAGGTCAAGTTTGTCTGCCCGGTTAAGATGGTCTGAACATGAATAAAGGACAAAAGCAACCGCCGATGCGGTTGCAATTATCCTTGTAATATTTGAAATGTATTTCAAACAGTGCATTACTTCTGGGTCCTGACTGTAGTCGTGGCCCTCATGCCTCCGCAGGAAACCGTATATGACTGTCCGTCAGTGTAGTTATACATAAATGCCTCAGCTGTCTGCGGGAAGTAAATCCTGTACTGGGAAATCATCCTGTTGCAGTCATCAGTAAGGGATGCATCAGCGGCCTTTGCCTTGTTCATATAGTCAACAGCCACCCAGTAAGGAGATCTCTTTGCAATCTCATCACCACCGCAGGTGGTTGAACCCCAAATAGTTCCAATCAGATAATAAGCTCTTCCGGCAAACTCAGGATTAAGTTCCTTGGCTTTTTCAGCAAAGCTGAGAGCCCTTGCATTCCTTCCGTTCTTGACACAATATGTGGCAGCCTCGAAATTGTAGTCGGCAGCGGTCTTTACATCAAGTTCGGTAGATGAAAGAGACTCCTCAAGATAAGAGAGAGCTGCATCTACATTGCCCCTTGAAGCATTGAGCTTATAGAGGAAATATGCAGACTGGCTTGAAGGTTCAAGTTTGTGGAGTGAGGTTGCAGCCTGGAGATAAAGGTCATTGTCCGTGCAGTCCTCTGCGGAACTCATCATCTTGACAATATTTGAAACCAGGGCGATATCATCGCTGGCTGCGGCATATCTCGGACCATATACCTCGATAATCTTCTCGCAACTTGCAACCTTGCTGGCCACGAAGAGGCTCTCCATGTCGTCCTTGATTTTCTCAAGTTCCTCCTTGGCATTGGCATCTGCAGGAACAGCAGCCTCAAGAAGGGCCATGTTGTTCTGGTAGATATTGATAATATCGTCAGCCTGGAGTTCATTGTTCTGATAAAGCTGGACTGCAGCATTGAGGTCAATGAGAAGGACTGAAGACTTGGTCTGCTCCTTGTTCTCATTGATTACTTCGGTAAGTCCGGCGTGAAGCTGTGCCGGATTTGCCTTGTAATAATTGGCCATGTCAAGGGCCATATTGTTGAGAGCGGTAACCTTGTACTTTCCATAGTACTGGGCACGTACCCTGTGGAGTTCGAGGAGGGAGTCAACCAATGCGTTGCGATACTCGGCATTGGAAGCATTCTTGGAAATAACCCTTCTCAACAGGGTGGTTCCGTCAATGAGCATGGTCTGGTTTGCAGTAGGAGGGCAGAGTTTGTAAGCCTTCCTCCAGTTAGGGAGAGCAGCGTCATAGTTCTTGCTCTTGAAATACTCTTTGTAATAAGAGAGATACTTGATGCACTCGGCACTGTCCGCACCATATTTTCCCTGAGCGAAGACATTGTTTCCTCCGAACATCAAAACAACCGCTGTTACTGCGATAAATGCAATTCTTCTCATAATATCATTGGTTTTTAAATATTCATAGATAACTTACTCATACTTAGGCTTCTGGAACCATATATCGTGGATATTGAACCCGATGGCAATGGAAGCATAAGTCTCTCTTATCAAACCATTTGCAGCACTTCCCCGCCTTCCGACATCCAATCCTACAGAAACGCCGTTATACCATCTGAATACAGGCAATGTTATACCCAATGTTATTCCATACGACGTGACCTTGTTGCCGTTGACTTTGAAATAATCATTGTCGTAATACAATCCGGCCCTGTACGAACATCTCTTCATGTAGTACCTGATGTCATTCCTGTTCGGAATCAATTCAAATCCTGCCCTGAATGACTGGGAAAAAGTAGTTGAGAACTTTGTCTCTCCCTGATTTGAAAATCCTGTCACCTCGTCAAGATGGCTTCCGGACCAGTCAGAGCACAGGAAATTGAACTCCAGTCCCCATTTGTCACCCTTTGGGAAAGAAATCCCATCTCCG
>JBJEBP010000316.1:0-5572 GCA_051870135.1 Candidatus Cryptobacteroides sp.
GATGGATTGTAAAGGACTTCTTTCACGCCCTTGATTCCATACTTGCTTAAATCCATTGTTGGCATAAAAACAATATTAAAATTATAACTGATTTTCAATGCTTTTCCGCATATCCGAAAGCATCTTCGGATTACGGATGCAAAATTAATCAAAAATTGTTAATTTTGTGCATGTTCCGGACGGATTACACAACAAAAATTCTGCCATCCGGCGCATTTTTTATGCCGTTTCGGGACTAAATTGTTTTATTCCGGAAGGTTTCGGTGCGAAAGCAGGAATGTTTTCAATCGAAACTGTCCCGGGTTTTGAAGGGAAAGGAGATTTGAAGATGACGGACAATGAAATCAGGCCGATTGACATATTGTCAGAGTATTGGGGATATTCCTCATTCCGGCCAATGCAGGAGGAGATAGTGACATCAGCCGCGGAGGGAAGGGACGTGCTCGCCATTCTTCCGACCGGCGGTGGCAAATCAGTATGTTTCCAGGTTCCGGCAATGATGAAGGAGGGGATTGCCCTTGTAATAACGCCGCTGATTGCCCTGATGAAGGACCAGGTCCAGAATCTTAAATCCAGGGGTATAAAAGCTTTGGCAATCTATGCCGGGATGACGAGACACGACGTGGAGGTGGCTCTCAACAATGCCGCTTACGGCGACTTCAAGTTTCTCTACATATCCCCTGAAAGGATTGCAACAAGACTCTTCCAGTCCTGGCTTCCGGAATTGAATATCAATTACATAGTCATTGACGAGGCGCATTGCATATCACAATGGGGCTATGATTTCCGCCCGGATTATCTCCAGATCGGAAGACTCAGGGAAGTCATTGACGCCCCGGTAATTGCATTGACCGCCACTGCGACCCCTGCGGTTGCGGACGATATAATGGACAAACTCCGTTTCAGGGAGAAGAACCTTCTCAAGAGCGGCTTCGAGAGGCCTAACCTTTCATATATAGTGCGCAAGGTCGAGGACAAGATGGGCCAGTTGCTTTCGATTTGTTCCGGTGTCCCGGGTACGGGAATCGTCTATGCGGGCAGCCGCAACAAGACAGAGGAAATCGCCGCCGCTCTCCAGGCAGAGGGCATAAGCGCATCCTTCTATCACGCCGGACTGACGCATTCGATGCGTACTGAAAGACAGGAGGACTGGAAATCCGGAAAGACGAGGGTAATGGTCTGTACCAATGCCTTCGGAATGGGAATTGACAAGCCTGACGTGCGTTTCGTCGTGCATATCAGCCTTCCGGATTCGCCTGAGGCATATTTCCAGGAGGCCGGCCGCGCAGGCCGTGACGGCAAGCAATCCTATGCGGTCCTGCTCTGGAACGCCACTGATATCCGCAGGCTCAAGCAGCTGGAAAATGTGACTTTCCCTTCATTGGAATATATGGAGGATGTCTATCACAAGTTTTTCGCTTTCTTCGAGATACCTTACGGGCAGGGGATGGGCCGCCAGCTGAAATTCGATATAAAGACATTCTGCGACCGCTTCAAGCTTGACCGGGCCCAGGCATTCTATGCAATGAGATATCTGGAGCGTGAGGGCCATTGGACATTCTCGGAGGACGTCGAGGTCCAGACAAGGGTCCGGATCATCGTTGACAGGGATTCCCTCTACGATGTCGAGTTCGAGAATCCGCAGATGCTGGAGGTGTTGGACTGCCTGATGCGCAAATATGTGGGCTTGTTCTCATTCGCCGTGCCGATAGAGGAGGAATATGTTGCGGACCGCTGCGGAATCACTGTGGTACAGCTCCGCAAACTCCTGTACAAAATGTCTGTCGCCCACATTGTCAATTACATTCCCGGGGACAAGTCGGATGTAGTCTTCCTCCACGGGGAGCATCTCGCCGAGGGCAATGTGAAACTCTCGCCACAACGCTATAAGATGCTGAAGGACAATGCGAAAGCGCGAATGCAGGAGATGATTGACTATGTCAGCGAGGATAGTGAATGCCGTTCCCGCTTCCTGCTCCGGTATTTCGGCCAGGAGGAGAGCGAGGACTGCGGGAAATGCGACATTTGCCGGGCCGGTCGCAAGAAAACCGCTGACGGTGCCGCGGATGCGGAAAAAACCCGTAAGGCCTTGATCAGTTTCATCAATGACAAATGCGGCGGAGTATATTCCCTCAAGCAGATCAATGCCGAATTCGGCAATCCTTCAGCTTCATGGTTGCCGGACTTTCTTTCCATCCTGCGTGATCTTATTGACGAGGGGGATGTGCCGACGTATAAATATTGACCATTCACATAAACAAAGAAGAGGCTGACCCAAAAGTCTATTAATTGTCATCTCGACCGAGCATGGCGAGTGGAGAGATCTGTATAACATATTGATAATTATTAGATATCTCGACTACGCACTACGTGCTTCGCTCGATATGACAGACTTTTTGGTCAGCCTTCTCTGAAGATTCGACAGAAAAACTGTTAGTAAGTGATGATGCCAGGAAGAGTCTTGGCCTCGTCAATCATCTTCTGGATTTCAGACTCGACAGGAACCCTGCCTACGAGCTTCTTCTCAGCATTGACCTCTGCTACCTTTGCAGCAAGATTTGCGGCAACCCTGTGGGAAAGCTCCTTTACGGTATCAACACCTGCAGCCTCAAGCAACTCAGCGAACTGAGGGCCGATTCCCTTGATACGGTAGAGGTCAGCGTGGTTGGTCCATTTGAGAATGAGTTTGTCGGTAATTCCGGTGGTCTCGGCGAGTTCTTTCCTGCCTTTAGGGGCGGCGCATTTCTCGAGAAGTTCCTCAGCGGTATTGATACCTGCTGCAATGAGTTTTTCGGCGTATGCCGGTCCGATGCCTTCTACATCGATAATCTTGTAAGCCATATTGGTCAATGTTATTGGTTATTTTGGTAAAAATAGTAAATGTCAATGACAAATGCAATTTTTTTAACAAGTGGCTGACCAAAAAGCCCATTAATTGTCATCTCGACCGAGCGAAGCGAGTGGAGAGATCTGTATAACAGAATGGTTATCAATAGATATCTCGACTCCGCACTACGTGCTTCGCTCGATATGACAAGCTTTTGGGCCAGCCTCTGCGGTCATTCCCGCTGCTGCGGCATAGCCCATGCTCCAGGCCGCCTGGAGATTGAAGCCCCCGGTAATGGCATCCACGTCAGTTACTTCGCCGGCGAAAAACAGCCCCGGATACTTCCTGGACTCCATTGTTTCCGGATTGATCTCCTTCAATGACACCCCGCCGCAGGTCACGAACTCGCTCTTGAACCTGTTCCTCCCGACGACCCTGAACTCATCGGCGTGGAGTCTCTCGGCAATGCGGTTGATGGTCTTTGCACCTGTCTCCGCCCATCTGGTCTCGGGAGAGATGTTCATCTTCAGGAGGAAATATCTCCATAACCTGGCATTGAAAATTTCCGGGAAAGCATTGGAAATCAATTTCTTGGGATTGGATGAGGCAATGTTCTTGAGCAATCCGGTGATTTCCTCGGCCGACATTTCCCCGAACCAGTTTACAATAATAGTGGACTGATAGCCGTTCTCCGACAGAAAGCGGGCCGCCGCGGAAGACAATTTCAATATTGCAGGGCCGCTCATCCCCCAGTCTGTGACCAGCAAAGGACCCCGTCCGCGGAATTTCGTTCTCGGGATGGATACAGAGGCATCCTCCACTACGGTGCCCATCAACTCCTTCAGGGCCGGGTCGTCAATTTTAACGCTGAACAAAGACGGGACAGGACTGGCAATCTCCAGGTCCAGTCCGGAGAACAATGCCTGCCAACCAGTGCCGGTGCAGCCACCTGTAGTGACCAGCACCCGGTCAAATGTATCTTCAGTATTTCCGGCGCTGATTTTCCATCCGGCAGGGGATTGGACCAAGGATGTTACCCTGGCCTTTGTCCTGACCTTGACCCCCGACTCCCGCATTGCCATGGCGAGGGCATTGACGATTTCCATTGCATCCTGCGAAGCCGGAAAAACGCATTGGTCCTCCTGGACGACAAGCCTCACTCCCATTGACTCGAACCATTGGCAAGTCTCATTGTGCCCGAAACGCTTGAAGAGCCTTTTCATCAGGCTCGCTCCCCGCGGGTAGGCATCCGCCAGATTTGCAATGTCCCTGAAACTGTTGGTCAGGTTGCATCGCCCGCCTCCGGTTATGGCCACCTTGGCCAGAATTCTGTCCCCGGCCTCGAATACCGTGACATCGGCCTCAGGAGCCATTCTCTTGAGGTTTACGGCTGCGAAACATCCTGCTGCACCGCCTCCAATAATCGCCGCCCTTATTCTTTCCATACCTTGAGATATTGCTCCAATGCCCACATCTCATCCCTGAACTTGGCCGCTGCCGCATAGTCCAGTTCGGCCGCCGCCTTCTTCATCTTCCGGCGGGATTCCTCCACCGCCTTCTCTACCTGGGCCCTTGACATTGATCTGATTACAGGGTCCTGAAGCACGGCTGCGAGGTCGGCGCGGGTATAGCCGTCAGTATAGGCTGTATTGGTTTCCCTGATGGAATCGTCGCCAAGGCCGACAGTTATGCTACCCTTGCCGAGTGCACTCGGGTCCGGGATGAAGACAGGAGCATCGTAGGAATTGGATGCGGTGACGTGGCCGGCCGGCTGATTGTCCCCGTGACCCCCGCCGAGCTGGGAAATGAGGGCATTGTGCTTGACCTCCACCTGCTTCGGGGTAATGTGGTTCAGTTCGTTGTACTCAATCTGCTTCTTGCGTCGGCGGTCGGTCTCGTAAATCGTCTCCTGCATTGACTTCGTAATCGAGTCTGCGTACATGATTACAAGGCCGTGGATGTTTCTGGCCGCCCTTCCAGCCGTCTGGGTGAGGGCCACCTGCGACCTCAGGAATCCTTCCTTGTCAGCATCCAGAATGGCCACCAATGACACTGTAGGTATGTCCAGGCCCTCCCTGAGGAGGTTCACGCCGATGAGAACGTCGAAGAGGCCGTTCTTGAAATCCTCTATAATCTCGACCCTCTCGGCAGTGTCCACGTCGGAATGGATGTAGCGGCATCTCACGCCCCTCTTCCCGAAGAAATCGTCCAGTTCCTCAGCCATTCTCTTGGTCAATGTGGTCACAAGTACCCTCTCGTCCACCTCGGCCCGCTTCCGGATTTCCTCCAGGAGGTCATCCACCTGGTTCAATGTCGGCCTGACCTCAATCGGCGGGTCAAGCAGACCGGTAGGCCGTACAACCTGCTCTACCACAAGGCCTTCCGATTTTTTTAACTCATATTCAGAAGGGGTTGCTGACACGAAGACTTTCTGACCGGTCAGTTCCTCGAACTCCTCGAATTTCAATGGCCTGTTGTCTGCCGCGGCAGGGAGCCTGAATCCGTATTCAATGAGAACCGACTTTCTGGAATGGTCGCCTCCGTACATTGCCCTTATCTGCGGGATGGTGACGTGGCTCTCGTCAATGAAGGTGACGAAGTCGTCCGGGAAATAGTCAATGAGACAGAATGGCCGCTGGCCCTCCTTCCTCCCGTCCAGATATCTGGAATAATTCTCGATTCCGGGACAGTATCCCATTTCCTTGATCATCTCCAGGTCATATTCCACCCTCTGTTTCAGCCTCT
>JBJEBP010000317.1:0-5494 GCA_051870135.1 Candidatus Cryptobacteroides sp.
CTCCAGAGATGATTTGAGTTCATTGTATGTTGATGTGTATTGGCTTGATAGTGATTTTACCGCCGACTTCTGGGTCTGGACGTCAGCGACGGCCTTTTTCTGCGACTCGGATATGCTTCGGGATATTGTCTGAATACCATTGGCCGAAGCTGATGCTCCTGATGATACGGACGCAAGTGCGGTTTTTGTTTTGGAAGCGGAAGATGAGGCAACCGCCCCCTGCTCTTTAAGCGCAGTGTTGACTTTTTGTATTGCAGATGATGATGATTGCTGGGCTGCGGTGACTGCACTGACGATTCTGGCTGCGACTGCGGAGGCACCGTCACGCCCAACAAAATCAACTTCATATGTTACTTTTTTACTCATCTTCCCAGAGTTTCAACAATTCTTCATACTTGCGTTCCTGCGCATCGCGCTCTTCTTTGGTGAGTTGTACATTTCCACTTGACCTACCGTCCCAGTCAAATTTCATAATGTCTGTCAATCGCAGATTCCGTTTGATGTATGGACGTATCATGCAGTAACATATCCATCTGCACCTTTCCCACTCGCCTTTTATGATAGAGTCCTGTTCCAGTCTCCATTCGTCATATATGGCATTGAACTCCTCTGGAGTAAGCATACAGAAATCATCGTATGACATCCCGATTCTTCCGAGTGCTATGCCCATAATGTTCGTAATGGAAACCGGCTTCAGACGTTTTTTTCAGATTCCTCCTTTTCCTGGTTGACAATTCCGGTGAACCGCTGGAATTCATCGGCATCGAGAGCGTCCAGAAATTCCTGGAAACTCATATTGAATTCTTTGTGCTCACGACTGCAGTTTGACTTGACAACGTGATACATATACTTCAGGATATCTTCGAGATCCTCCGGCGTATCAAGCCCTGTTTCTGACTTGAAAGCAACCATAGCACCCATCGTTTCACGATATGTGTATTCCTGGTCGCCTATTACTATAACCTTCCTGTTGTTCTGTTTCTTGCTCATTGTTCTTAATTTTTATTCCTCCGGACAATGCCGGAGGAATTATTGTCCGTTACGCCTGTGCAACTTTCTTGACCCTCACCTTGCCGGTGTTCTCAAGAGATATCGAGCAGGTGACATCGTCATCTGATGGGGCACTCTGCGTAAGTGAAGTGATGATGAACAAACCGACTCGATACTGGGTGTTTTCCTCGCCTTTATGGGCATATTTTACCTTTACAGGCTCTCCTGCATCCATCTTGGCCAGCAGCTCATCGTATGTAGCACCAGTCTCATTCTTGCAGACAAACATCTCCGCAGAGATGCTTACACTGCGTTTGGATACTGTCTTTGTATCCCAAAGACCGTCCTTGGAAGTGTCTTCCCCCTCAGAGGCTTTGAGATCTTCATCAAGCTCATCGTCACCATCATAGACAGGAAGTGTCTTTATTGTACGGGACTTTGTCTCGGCTTGGTCCTGTATCTCACAAGATGAACAGTGGCCTAAGGCCTTCCCATCTGCAAACAGGATCATATTGCTTCCGTGAATGTTTTCGCTCATATTTTTATGATTTTTGAAATTATCCGTTTGATAAGATTACCGGCATCAAACCGTTTCCACAGCAGCTGTATCACAACTGTCAATGCAATACCTATGACCAGACCAGCTGCAAACCATTTCCCTCCTGTTCGCGGAGGCTTTGTCTCTTGAGATTCGAATGTGCTTTGAGAGGCTTTCAAACTATCCTCGAAAGACATCTGATGGATTTGATCATTAAGTGCAAGTATGGTGGATTTCAAAGAGTCGATTGTACTCTGTTGTCGGAACGCCTGCCTTTCGTAAAACTCACATCGTCTTGCGATGCTGTCACATCTACTTGTAGCAACTATTTTGTCACCCTGCTTTTCGACTTCAACCGTGGCCCTACCGTTTGAGGTTCCGTATTTAGCACCTTCAGGCAAATCCATCAGATTCTGGGTCGGTATCGTCATCTGCGCTTCCGCTTGTGGTATCGCTTCCGCATAGGTTGCTTTCAGCAAAGTCATCTCCTCCTTGAGATTCAGATAACTGTGCAGAAGACTGTCCATCGACATCTGATATGATTGGTTTGTCAGGCTTTCTGCTTCTCTTTCCTGAAGTGATTCCTTCTGACTTGCCACTTGTTTTTGTGCTGCGCACGCGCTCATGAGCATCGCTCCTGCGAGAAGAACGAGAATTGTGTGTCCCCGAATTCGATTTTTCATTTTGTTTCTTTGTTTTGAGTTGTTCTGTAAGTATGTCTATCTTGAGGTTCAGTTCATCAATCTTCTGTTCCAAAGATTTCTGATTTGCGAGCAGTTTTGCGTTGTCCGCTTTCAGCTGAACATTCTCATCCAAGGCTTCAGTGTACTTCTTTGTAAGCAAATCAATGGACTCCTGCAATTTGGAAAGCACATCCACTTTCCGCTCCTTTTTGGTGGCGAACCAAGTCACTATCGACCCGATTGCACCACCAGGGAGCAGAAACATAAGCAAGTCTTTAACAATCTCGAAGTCCATAATTTACTTTCATTTCAGTTTATTCACCATCAGCAACCTGAGCCTCGGCTGCTACGCCTTCTGCCTTCTTGAACGCCGGCTCGGTCCTCTTGTCGAGAACAACGAACTCTTCACCGAATGCGATGTTGGTGTCAGCCTTCATCAGCATCTTGAAGAAATACAGTTCAGACATATTGGACACCTTGTCGATCTGGATGACATTCTCGTCATCCTGCAGGTTGACGGCGGCGAACAAATTGGATGTCATTGCATCAGGAGAACACAAGGTGGCGACGATGAGATCATCCGGCCACGCTGCAAGAGTCTCAATCTTGATCTCCTTGTACATCATACGGTTGATTTTGCTCTCATCGGCATTCTTGCCATCGCGCTTGGTGAGTTCGTCGTCATACTCGTCAAAGTCCTTGACGCTCATAATGAGGCGCAGTGCCGGGTTGTTGCGTATCGCTACCGGAATATTTTCACGGACAGCCTTCAGACGCTCGGTTTGAGTTGTCGCGGCAGTTTCTACGATGATACACTCAGCATCCTTGGCAGCCTGGGTGAGAATACCATTGAAGAGCTCATCGTCTGAGTCTCCATAGACACCTTTCACATACTGTTCTCCGAGTTCGAACTGAACCTGTCTTGAAAGGGCATCAAGGAGTGCGTTCTGCGCTTCGGCAGGCAACTGGGCAAAGACAAGCTGTCCCTTAGGCTGCCATTTGCGCCAGATGTTTTCGAATGTACGAGGATTGAAGACCGTAAAGGCCATAAAGTCACGAGGCTCCAACGACTTTTCGCTGTAACTGAAATCGCCCTTGCTGTCCTCTACCTTAGGATCCTCCTTCCTCTTCTGCAGCATTTTCCCAGTGCGCAGTCGAGGAATGGAAATTTTCTTTTCGACGCCGGGGATTACGTGGATCAGTCCCTTGTTTACGATTTCGTTGCCGGTCGTCGCGACGGTGAGAATTCTTTCGAGCACCTCACCGTTGTAATTGGTGTTTTTTACTACGATTGCCATAAGTGTAAATAATTAGTTCTTGTTGTAGTTGTTTCGGATTTCTTCCTGACGCTTGGCCCAAGCGCCGGACTCTACTACAGAGCCGTCATCGAGGATGTCCTTCACAAGGCGTTTCGGCTTGAGGTCTTTGAGGATTGCTCTTGCACTCTCTGCCTCGGAAGAATGAAGCATCTTGATGTAATGCTCCCTCTTGGTCTCATCAATGCGTCCGTCCTTGATCGCTGCATCCACCTCGGCAGCAATGGAGGCATTTTCCGCATCTTTCTGCTTTTTCTCGATTTCCTGGAGTCTGGCTTTCAGACTCTCATTCTCTGCCTTGATAGTGTCGGTCGCTTCTGCCTTATTGCACAGATCTGCAATTCGGGCAAGCACGGCAGCTTCGTCAGCACAATCGCTGAACTGCTGCATCTTCTTGATTCTGTCAAACATTTTGCTTTGATTTTTATTATGATTATTAAAGGTACCTATGTATAGGTCAGTGAATTTACCGCATTGCTGTTCCGGTGTAAGACCAGCAAGGTCCTCTGCCGATACAGGGATATCATCATATATCTCATCAGCGAAGCCGAGCCTTACAGCCTCATCTGCAGACAGCCAGTGATCCTTTCCGTCCATATATGTTGACCTGATTACATCCACCGGGAGTTTGGTACGCCTCGCATAGATGTCACAGATAGTCTCCTCTATCTGCGTCAACTGTTCCTGATAGTTGCGGATCTCATCCGCATTGCCCCAGACGGCTCCAGTCGGCTTATGTATGAGGATACGGGCGTATCTGCTCATTTTGACAGTGCGTCCGCAGGCTGCGATGATTGATGCCGTTGAAGCTGCCAGACAATCAATATAAATTGTTATATCAGCCTTAGATGCCCTCAGGGCATTGAAGATAGCTATACCTGTGCCCACCTGACCTCCTATGGAATTGATATGAACATCTATTTTATCGTATGATGCTTCAGCTTCCATTATCTGTGCAATGACTTCATCAGCACGCACCTTTGCATCCTCATAGTCACCAATCTCCCCATAGAGGAGAATGGTGCAACTGCGTTTGTCCGGGCTGGCAATTATGTTGAATACATTTTTCATTTCGCGTCCTATTTTCCGCAAAAATGATAGGTTGTTTTGACCTATGAAAATTTGGATTTTATCATACCCTTTTCCAGCCGCATCATGCAACTTTCAGGGGGCATCATAAAACCCTGATTTGTCCGCTACGCTTTAATCGGTCATTTTTGCAACAGACAAAATGATTGCGAAATGGCTAATTCAGAACAGGCTCGCCAGTGGGCGAGATCGATGTACATCTATGAGAACAGGACCCAGCAAGAAATTGCCGAGGCTGTCGGCGTATCCAGACAGACCATCATTCGCTGGGCAAAGACGGACAAATGGGATGAGTACAAGGTATCAATGACAATGACCAGGGAGGAACAGATAAAGAACCTCCAACGCCAGCTCTCCGAAATCAACCGCACCATCAGCGAAAGGAAGGAGGAGGACGGACCACGTTATGCGACGGCGCGTGAAGCCGACATCATCTGCAAGCTGACGGACGCCATTAACAAACTTGAGAATGATGTCGGGATACACGATGTCGTAAGTGTGGCGAATCGCTTTATAAGCTGGCTCCGTCCTGTAGATCTGGATCTGACAAAAACTTTTGCCGGGGTATTTGACAAATTCATCAAATCACTGTTGTAATGAAGCAAAAAGACCGCGATGCGCTGAAATTCTGGGAGGAACTCAAGAAATCAATATTTGAAGACACCCCGATAGATGAGTCGATGTCACCTGCCGACATCGAAAAGCACCGTATATATCTGGAGGCACATCCTGTCGAGTGGATGAAATTCTTTTTCCCGATGTACGCAAAGGCACCCTTCGCCAAATTCCACATAAAGGCCATCAACAGACTTATCAATAATGACGAATGGTATGAGGTATTGTCATGGGCGCGGGAGCTCGCCAAAAGTACCATTGTT
>JBJEBP010000318.1:0-5494 GCA_051870135.1 Candidatus Cryptobacteroides sp.
TCATAAGCATCCAGCACATGGAGCCTATCGAGTGCCGCCACATGGCCCATTCTTACGTAAGGGGCAACTGGAGGGATTCAAAGCAGACTACTCCTATCATACTTGCCAAGAGCTGCCACGACCTGGATATCCTCCGCTGGTTCGTGGGCAAGCCTTGCAAGACCATCGTGGCCGATGGCTCATTGACCTGGTTCAAGCCGGAGAATGCTCCTGAGGGGGCGCCTCTGCGCTGTACGGACGGCTGCCCTCACGAGGCGGAATGCCCGTACTCCGCCATTGACGTGTATGTCAGGAGAAAGCAGCATCTCGGAGTATTCGACCTCAAGAATCCTCGTGACGAGCAGGAGATTATGTCCAAGATTTCCGACCCGGAGAATGTCTGGGGAAGATGCGTATATCATTGCGACAATGACCAGCCGGATCATTTCGTGAGCGAGATGGTGTTCGAGGACGGGACTACTGCTTCATTCTCAATGGAGGCCTTCACGCCTTACGGCGGCCGCAGGACCAGGGTTATGGGTACCACCGGCTACATTGAGGGCGACGGTACCACATTCACCGTCTATGAGTTCCGCAGCAACCGCAAGCTCGTCTGGGACAAGAAGTTGTCCGAGATTCCGGAGTACAAGGGTTCAGGCCACGGCGGTGGAGATATGGCTCTTGTCTGCGATTTCCTCGAAGCAGTTTCAAGCCACGACGAGTCCAAACTTACCAGCAACATTGACGCTTCCATCGAAAGCCACGTGATGGGCTTCAGGGCTGAGAAGAGCCGCCTATCCCACAAGAAGGTGAAGGTTAGTGGTAAATAAGGACATTTTTATTATCAAAATATCCGCTCATAGCGCGCAATTTACAGAGATTTCGTAAATTAGCAGTTTGTTATGAGCGGATTTGATATTTTTCTCCTGGCAATGGCGGTGACTGCCGTGCCGGTTTTCATTGTCCTCTTCTTCATTGATGCGGGCTATGGCAAATTCTACAACAGGAAATGGGGACCTGCCGTGAACAACAGGCTCGGCTGGGTTCTTATGGAATCTCCTGTTTTTATCGCAATGCTGGCCCTCTGGTGGTTCTCCGGAAGGCGGGGAGACGTTGCCCGTCTTGCATTCTTCATTCTCTTTGAACTGCATTATTTCCAGAGGTCCTTCATTTTCCCGGCATTGATCCGGGGCAATGGCAAAATGCCGCTCTCCATCATCCTCATGGCCGTCGCCTTCAATCTGCTCAATGCCGGAATGCAGGGTGGGTGGATATTCTATGTATCTGAACCTGAATACTATACGGTGGAATGGCTGAAAACCCCGCAGTTCATCCTCGGCACCATTGTGTTCTTTGCGGGAATGTTCATAAACATCCAGTCTGACTCCATTATCAGGGGACTCAGGAAGCCTGGTGACACGAAGCATTATCTTCCGAAGAAGGGGCTGTACAAATATGTGACGAGCGCCAATTATTTCGGGGAATTCGTGGAGTGGTGCGGGTTTGCATTGCTCACCTGGTCCTGGGCAGGGGTCCTTTTCGCAGTCTGGACATTTGCCAACCTGGCTCCGCGAGCTGCAAGGATTTATGACAGATACAAGGTCGAGTTCGCAGATGAACTTGACGTGAAGAAAGTCAGGAGAATGATACCGTTTATATGGTAAGAATTTGAAAGTTAATATTATATGGCAATAGAATCACAGATTTTCACGCCGGTGAAGATAGGGCCGGTGACATTGCGCAACAGGGTTATCCGCTCGGCTGCATTCGAGAACATGGCTTACAACAACAGTCCTTCCCAGGACCTTTACGACTATCACGTTGCCGTAGCGAGGGGAGGAGTCGGAATGACCACATTGGCATACGCCGCAGTGTCCCAGTCAGGACTCTCATTCAACGGGCAGCTCTGGATGCGCAAGGAAATTGTGCCGGGGCTGAAGCGGATTACAGATGCCATCCACGCCGAGGGTGCCAAGGCTTCGATACAGCTCGGGCATTGCGGCAATATGACCCACAGGGCTACCTGCGGATGTATGCCAGTCGGTGCCAGCACCTGTTTCAATATGTATTCTCCGACATTCGCCAGAGGCTTGAAAGTCAATGAGATATATGACATTGTTAAAGATTTCGCCAATGCCGTGAATCTGGCCCGTGAGGCTGGTTTTGACTGCGTCGAGATACATTGCGGCCACGGCTATCTCATCAGCCAGTTCCTTTCTCCTTATACCAACCACCGCCACGATGAGTTCGGTGGCTCGCTGGAGAACAGGATGCGCTTCATGCGCCTTGTAATCACCGAGGTGATGAAGGCCGCGGGGGACGATATGGGCGTGATTGTCAAGATGAATATGCACGACGGCTTCAAGAGGGGAATGCAGAGGGCGGAATGCCTGGAGGTAGCCAAGGAACTTGAGCGTCTCGGGGTACATGCCATTGTGCTCTCGGCCGGTTTCGTAAGCAAGGCCCCGATGGAGGTGATGCGCGGTGCAATGCCTCTCAAGACCCTTGCCTACTATATGGACATGAAGAAGTTCTGGTGGCTCAAGGCTGCCCTGCACACAATCGGACGGCTTCTCATTCCAACGGTTCCGTACAAGGAGGGCTATTTCCTGGACGATGCCAAGGAGTTCCGTGCCGCCTTGAAGTTGCCTCTGATCTATGTCGGAGGACTTATTTCGAGAGAGAAGATGGAGGAGGTGCTGGATGCCGGCTTCCAGGGGCTCCAGGTGGCCAGGGCCCTTGTACACGACACTGATTTCGTGAACAAACTCAAGTCCGGTGAGATTACCTGCAGTGGCTGCAAGCATTCCAATTATTGTATCGGAAGAATGTACACCCTCGAGATGCGTTGCCATCATTGTGTCGAGAAAATGCCGGAGTCACTTAGGAAGGAAGTTGAAAAAGCGGAGGCTGAATTATGATAGCGTTGGTGACCGGAGGAAGTTCCGGAATTGGTCTTGAGTTCTCCCGCCAGCTGGCGGCCAAGGGCTACGACCTCATTATTGTAAGCAATATACAGGAGCAGCTTGACAATGTCTGCGGCCCTCTTGCCGAGGAGTTCGGAGTCAATGTAATCCCTCATTATCAGAATCTTGCGGTGGAAAATGCCGCTGAGGATTTACTGGCTTGGTGTGACAGCCAGTCCATTCTTCCGGATGTGCTTGTCAACAATGCGGGAATGTTCTTCTTCAAGGAATTGAGGCCCGAGCTTATGGGCAAGGCCGAAGTGATGATTGGTCTCCACGTCACGACCCCGACCAAGATTTGCATTCTCTTCGGGGACAGGATGAAGCAGCGGGGAAGCGGAAGGATTCTGCTGGTGGCCTCAATGGCTGCGCGCATTCCTGCTCCGGGCATCCAGGTTTATTCCGCGACCAAGGCTTATCTCCGCAGTTTCGGCGAGTCGCTCTCCTACGAACTTAAGCCTTATGGCGTGACTGTCACCACTTTATGCCCTGCCGCCGTGGCAACTCCTCTCTATGGACTGAGGAAGGATTTGCTGAAATTCGGAGTCGCTATCAGGGTGATTCATACTCCTCAATGGCTGGTCAAGAGGGCATTGCGCGGTATGTTCCGCGGACGCAGGCTTATGAAGCCTTCTCTTATGAATTATTATCTCCCGCCAATGATAAAGTTCCTCCCGGCACCTTTGGAGCAGATGATATGGAACAAGTTCAAGGACAAAATATAGTTCCGTCCGGCTGGTTCATTGTGACCGGAGCGAGCGGAAGTGTGGGCTGCGAGGTGGTGAAAGGCCTTGCAGGGAGGGGATATTCTGTCATCCTTGCGTGCCGCAGCCTTGAGCGTGGCCGAAAGGCTATGGCTGATGTCCTGAAGGAGGTACCTGCCGCCAGGTTGCGGGTTGAACTGCTGGATGTTTCCTCTCCTGTAAGTATCAATGACTTTGTCTCCCGTGTCAGTGACCTTGAGATTGCCGGTATCCTGAACAATGCCGGTGCAATCTTCAGGGATTATGCCCTGACTCCGGAGGGACGCGAAAGGACTTTCGCAGTGAATTATTTCGGTCCGAAGGAACTGACTGAGGCTCTTCTGCCTCTTCTTCGTCCGGGGAGCATTGTGGTAAATACGATTTCCATAACTGCCTTTATATCACGTCTTTGCGATGCGGATTTACAGCCGGATGCCAGTCGTTTCGGCCAGCTCCGCACCTACGGCAAGGCGAAATTGGCATTGCTCCGATATACCCGGGAACTTGCTGAAAAACGTCCGGACTTGATTGTCAATGCGACTGACCCGGGCGTGGTGAACAGCAATATGATAACGATGGGCCGCTGGTTCGACCCGATTGCCGACGTGATTTTCCGCCCGTTCTGCAAGTCTCCTGCGAAGGGTGCCATCCCCGCCATCAATGCCATAACTTCCGGTCTTTCCGGTCGTTATTTCTCCGGCAATGGCAGCCGGGCGCTGTAGTTTTTCAAAATATTTCAAAAAACTCTTGACTCGTACCCGAGGGGAGTGTATATCTTTGCACCGGTTACCAATAATATCGTACGATGAAGTATAAGACAAGATTGAAAATCGGTGAATTCTCCCGGCTGATGCAGGTTACCGTGAAGACGCTCCGGCATTACGAAACCAAGGGGCTTCTTCTGCCTGACGAGGTGGACGAATGGACGGGCTACCGTTATTACAGCCTTGCCCAGATGCAGCGTATGCAGTCAATAAGGCAGATGCAGCGGCTTGGCTTCTCGCTCGAGGAAATCAAGGATTTGCTTGAGGACCAGACACATACACCCAGTATTGAACTGTTGGACGAGAAGATCAGGGCGACTGAGAAACAGCTTGGCGAACTGAACGAGAGGCTTGGGAAGCTGCTCGAGTGGAGGGATTCACGCAACAAGGCAAAGATTATGGGAAAGATTATTATTCAGGAGCTTCCTGAAATTTTCGTGGCAAGTCACCGCGAGGTGATTCCGAATTATGATGCACTTGGGCCATTGTGCTATATGAAGATTGGTCCGGCAATGGTTGAGGCGGGTTGCAAATGCCCGGATCCGGGTTACTGCTTTACCATTGACCACAACAAGGAGTACAGGACTGAGGATATTGACATTGAGTATTGCGAGCAGGTTGAGGCACTGCTCCCGGATACGGATTTTATCCAGTTCAAACGCCTCCCGGCTGTACCGAAGGCATTGTGTATGAAGCACGTAGGCCCATACGACCGGTTCAGTGAGTCATTCACGGAGGCTGTGCGTTACCTGGAGTCGAACGGTATGCGCATAGCAGGTGCGCCACGTTTCAGCTACATTGACGGTCCTTGGAATCAGGACGATCCCGAAAAATGGCTCTCGGAGATCCAGATTCCGGTGGAATAGTTACATACGGAGTGTGCATGTTTGTGAATCTTGGCAACCCGGATGGCACCTCATTTCTCCGGACCAGGCATTGTCCAATCCCCCCCCGACCCCCTTTTCAAGGGGGCGATCAGCGCTACGTGCGCACCCCCGTAATGGGGGCAGGGGGGAAATAGATAGAGCAGACGAAGTCTGCG
>JBJEBP010000319.1:0-5445 GCA_051870135.1 Candidatus Cryptobacteroides sp.
GACATACTCGCTCCCTCACCCGTTGTACCCATAAGAAATATACCATTGACTCCACCCTTGACCAAATGCTCTATGAGTTTTTCAAGGCTCTCAAAATCAATTGTTTCCCTGTCTATAAAAGGAGTAACCATCGGAGTGATCACACCTTCGAAATTCACATTATTCATACTATTCTCATTTAAATATCCAACAAATATTTCTTGGCCCTGTTGTAGGCTTTGATTCCTTCCGTATCCGTACCGCCCGTGAAGCCGGGTCCGCCGGCGGCATTGTATCCATTGCTGGCACCGTTCCGGTCCTGACTTACCCAGAATGAATATATTCTGCCGTTCTTCAGATGGAAGCGGAACCTGACCGGTTTTCCGCTCACATTGGCAAGATTGCCCCCTTTCCACCTGATGCCGGCTATTGTGGAATCCCCCTTGAACGGTCTGCAGTCCGCAGCGGAGAAGCCCTCGATAACATTTCCGTCTTTGTCAAGGACTTCGGCCCAAAGGCTTTCACATTCCGCATTGACGAAAAGTTCCTTTCCGCTGAACTGCACCGGGCAGGTTGTCAGCACACCTTCTTTACCAGCTGCATCATAGGACACGAAACCGTCTCTCCTCATAACGGCCAGGCCGGTTGATCCGCCGTAATGCATTCCATTGAACTCATAGTTCTTTGAACATTGTCCCGACCTGCCACTGAATCCAATGTAGTGGAACCACAATTGGTCTCCGACAATGTTGCAAAGACCTCCTGTCGACTGGACATAGCCTCTGTCCCAATGGCCTTCAGAACGCTCCGAGCCAATGAAAACGCCACGGTCACGCCTGTCCCAGTGATATCCGTCCCGGCTGTAGGCAATTTTCAAATCGGTTATCTTCGGCACACCGGCTTCGCGGCATCTCTCATTGGAAGGTCCGAGATGAATCTGCGGAAGGGCCAGCATGATGCTCTCATAGGCGACTGCTGAAAGGTTGTAAAGCTGGGCCTTGTCACCTATATACGGATCAGGAACATCCAGACGGTCAGCCCCAAGCCAGAACTTCATATCTTCTGCGGTCCAATGTGCTCCTTCAATGAAGTCAGAATGCTCGTGGTAACACCTGTATCTCCCAATCGGAACCTTGTTTACGTTCCCGGAGTTCCGCAGACTGTATATCCACTTCTTCCTGAAAGGATTATAGAATATGGTACTCCTGTCTCCGCAAGGCCCTGTCTTTGTCTTCCTGTTCCAATGAATGCCGTCCGGGGACACCATGCACCATCCGTAATTGAATTTTTCCGGGATTCCGGGGACAGAGTTTGGAGACCTGAGGAACATCTTGAAACGTTCATCCGGATTGTCGGTGAAATGGTCCAGCCATACCGTGGATGAGTCTGCCGGAATCTCCGGGACAATGGCATTCGTTCCCGGGAGTATGCCCAGGTCCGGCCTTTCCCATTGGAGCCCATCATAACTCTCCGCATAAGCCATAGTCTGAAGCCATCCCGCCTCATACCACATCTTGAATTTACCGTCCTTCGGGTCCCACCAGATACCGCCGTCCTTGGCCGAGGCGCCCGGATTGCCGTACTTTCCCATTTCCAGCTCCGTCTCCGGCTTCAGGATAGGATTGAATCCTGCCTTGGCAGGCTGATGTGCAACGCGTTCCATATCAGTGTCTTCAATCAGATATGTATCCACGAACAACTGCCTTCCAAGGTCTATCGGAACCACCTCCGGTCTTTTGTCAAGATAAGGAAGGGGCATAGGTTCATAATTCATCCCGGATGAAGGAGGCCACACTTCCGGCTGATATTCTTCCGTAAAACCAATATGGAAAGGGTTAGGCCCGGCCGAGAGGCCAGCCCTGGAAACCAAGGCTGCCCCCATCGCGGCTGACGCATTGACAATGAATTTTCTCCTGTCCATAAATCTCTACCAATTAGGATTCTGTTCAATTTTAGGATTAATCGTAATCTGTTCCTGAGGAATCGGAGCGAGATAGTCCCTGCTCTCATCCCAGGTCTTGGTTCCGTGGCTGACCACATATTTGTTGCCCCTGGTACCCTCGGTAAGGAATACGGAGGTCCCGACCTCGAGTGCAATATTGGTCTTCGGAGGGGTATAGCCAGGCAGGTAGAAGAAGAAATTGCCGGTGGAAGCATCCCAGTTGGCAGAATTCATATCCTTGAGACTGTAGCCGATAACTCCCTTGACCTCAGGCACATATATGCCTTTGAACGGTCTCGTCATAAGTTCCCCGGCCTTGTACCTCATCAGGTCATCATACCTGAGACCTTCCATGACAAGTTCGATTCTGCGCTCCCTGCGGATTTCGAGAATCACGCCTTTGTCCGGTCCGCTGACAAGCGGGTACTCGTCCTCGAGATAAGGGTCCGGGCTGGCATTGGCATCAGCCTTTATCAGGTTGGGCATACCCACCCTGTCGCGAAGGTACTTGATTGAGATATTGATGTCATTCTGGGTAAGTTCTCCCAGTTCAGCCTTGGCCTCGGCATAATTCAGGAGCACCTCAGCATACCGGAATGCAATGATGTCATTGTCATTCTGTGTCTGGGCATCGTGAGTCGCATCCTGCACATATTTTATAGGCATATATCCGGTCGTGGAAATCTTGACCGCCTCCTGCATCAGACCTACCTTGTCAGACGTATTGCCTACCCTCACAAACTTAGGAGTGCGTATTGTCTGCGCAAGGCGAGGGTCCCTGTCCATACACTCCTCCACGATGGAGAGAGTATCATGGCCTTCCCTGTCAGTGAACCGGGTACCGTCTTTCATCAGGTAAGAATCTATCAGAGCTTTGTCAAGCCCCATCTGCTGGCCGCTGATATTGTTGATGTAATAATTGGTGCCATGGCGCACACCAAGCCCGATAGAGTATGACCTTGCAAGAATCACCTCGGTCTTCGATGCAGCACCTCCCGTGGAAGGCTGGATGAACAAATCCCTGTAGGCGACTGCAGGACCGCCGGTATTGTCTATCTTATAGACTCCGGCACTCATAATTTCCTTTGACGCGGATACGCATTCCTTCAGGTATTTCTCATAGCCGTCCAGATTGTGGTATTTCCTGAAAGTACCCTCGAACAGGCAGAAACGGCTTTTAATTGCGAGGGCCGTCCATTTGGTACATTCATTCAGCTTGGTCTCAGACGGGCAGTATTTGATTGCATAATCAATGTCCTCGAGAATCTTCCCTGCCACCATCTCCCTACTGTCCCGCGGCTTATAGAGGTCAGGATCATTGTCCTCAAGCACTTTGTCATACCACGGAACTCCGCCGAAAGTCTTCAGCTTGTCATAGTAGAAATATGCCCTGAGGCATCTTGCAATGGCATTGTACTTAGTCCTAACCTCTTCGTCAGGACAATTGGAGGAGTACTTGAGAAAAATGTTTATCTTCCTCAATGCCGTCCAGTCCCAGCTGCCGGCCGACTGGGTAGGACTTCTCTTGCCGGTAAGGTAATCCGGGAGTGTCGGGAATACTCCGTTGTCAGCCTTCTCCATTATGCCGGATTCTACCGAAGAGGACAGAATCGGGATAATTCCATTGATATAGTATTTCAGTTCCGTCTCTGTCTTGAAGGAATTCTCAGGCGACAGGGATGACTGCGGGAATTGATCCAGGTCGCAGGCTTCCAGCATTGCCAGGGCGATGCCGAAAGAGGCGGCTTTCAATATCAAGTGTCTCATATTATATTGTCTCATAATAAGTTAAAAACTAAGGTTAAGACCGAAAGTTACCGTCTTTGAGAATGGATAAATGCGGCCGTCTGATGAAGACATCGCCTGCTCCGGGTCCACATAATCCGTGTGGAAAGGAGACCAGTAGCACAGGTTGTCTCCTGCCACATATAATCTCAAACGGCTGATGTGCGCTTTTTCCGTCAATTTTGCCGGCAAGGTGTATCCGAACGAAAGGTTCTTCAGGCGGAGATAAGCAAGATTCTGGAGATATCTGTCATTGACTGTGGTAAGCTGTCCCCTGTCAAGATAGGCAGCACTGCCTCTTTCAAGCTGAGGGAAATATCCGTCCGGATTATCCTCGCTCCAGGCCTGCTCCGCAAGTCCCTGGGGCAGGAAAGCAGCATTGACGCGTCCCCAGGAGCCCCAGAATTTCTCCATCTCCTTGTTAGGGTATATCTGGCATTTGCCTATGCCCTGGAACGTAATTGAGAAATCGAAGCCGAGATACGCCAGGTTCAGGCCGAATCCATAATTGTACCTTGGACTGGAATTGCCTATGACTTCCAGGTCTCCGTGGTCATCCACCGTATTGTTGCCATCATTGATGATATTGTTCCCGTCAAGGTCGAGATATCTGAGGTCGCCTCCCCGGGCAACAGCCCACGCCCCGACGGACTTGCTGAAGATATCCCTTCCGACGTATGTCTGGTCAATCTTGGCTGTCCATTTGGCGGCGTCATCATCATTGACAAAGAGACCTCCGGTCCTGTATCCCCAAATCTCGCCGATTCGCTTTCCAACATAGTAATCAGACAGGAGGCCCGCATCATTTCCCTGATATTCAGTGATATACGAATAGGAGTCACCCAATGAGCCGAATACTTCATAGAAAAAATTATTCTTGCCGATTTTGATGTCATCCTTCCAGGACAATGTGATTTCATATCCCTTTGTCCTCATCTCCCCCGCATTCTGGCGAGGAGGAGTCGTTCCATATACTCCAGGCAAGGTGACGCCATTGACAAACATCCCGGTAGTCTCCCTCATATAGTAGTCTCCGGAGAAATTCAGCCTTCCCTTGAGAACGCTGATGTCAATACCTCCGTCCGCAGTGCTGACCTTCTCCCAGGTATAGTCCCCGGCAACGGGGGCAGGCGAAGTGAGGTAATAGGCCAGGTTGCCGTCAATGATATAGTTGGACTGCTTCTGCGATATTGTGGAATACGGATAAGTAGCCACACCGAGCTGGTTACCGAGAGAGCCATAGGACGCCCTGATTTTCATATTGTCAAAAATGCCGTTGTTCTTCATCCAGTTTTCCTCGCTGAGCCTCCAGGCTGCCGATACAGAAGGGAAAAATCCGTACCGGTTCTTCTTGAAGAACTTGGAAGAACCGTCGTAACGGCCATTGACCTCGACCAGATATCTTTCCTTGTAATTGTAGTTGGCCCTGAAGAAGAAGCCGAAAAGTTCGTAGGCGGAGGCCCCTCCCTTCGTCTTGATTTCTCCGACAATGGCTCCGTTCTCAACGGATGTTCCTCCGGTCGCAAGGTCCAAATCGTTCAGGGAGTCGGACATCACGTCAGTGCGGTAGGCGTAAAGATTGTGATATGCCTGCGTTTCATAGTTTATGCCGGCTGTCAATGAGACAGAATGTCCTTTGAAATTCCCGCCCCAGTTTACATAGGCGTTTACTACGTGCTGGGGGTTGTAAGACATTTCCTTGTCATAGTAGTCTGTCTTATGTGCAGTCGAGGTACTCA
>JBJEBP010000320.1:0-5436 GCA_051870135.1 Candidatus Cryptobacteroides sp.
CGGAGACAGACCTACCGGAAAACTTCACCTCGGACATTATGTCGGCTCTCTCAAACGCAGGGTGGAACTCCAGAATGAGGGGGGCTATGACAAGATGTTCGTGTTCATCGCTGACGCACAGGCATTGACTGACAATGCCGACAATCCCGAGAAAGTGCGCCAGAACATCATTGAGGTGGCATTGGACTATCTCTCCTGCGGCATTGACCCTGAGAAATGCACCCTCTTCATCCAGTCGATGATACCTGAGCTCACTGAGCTCACATTCTACTATATGAACCTCGTGACCGTGGCAAGGCTCCAGCGCAACCCTACCGTGAAGGCCGAAATCCAGATGAGGGATTTCGAGAACACCCTGCCGGTGGGCTTCTTCTGCTACCCTATCAGCCAGGCAGCCGACATTACGGCATTCAAGGGAACCATTGTCCCTGCCGGAGAGGACCAGGAGCCGATGCTTGAGCAGACCCGCGAGATTGTCCGCCGTTTCAACGGCATATATGGTGAGGTGCTTGTGGAGCCGCAGATTCTCCTGCCGCAGAACTCAGTTTGTATGAGGCTGCCGGGAACCGACGGCAAGGCCAAGATGAGCAAGTCCCTCGGCAACTGCATCTATCTGTCCGACAGTCCTGAGGACCTGAAGAAAAAGGTTATGGGAATGTTCACTGACCCGGGCCATCTCAAGGTCAGCGACCCGGGCAAGGTAGAAGGCAACACAGTGTTCACATACCTCGACGCATTCTCCAGGCCGGAGCATTTCGCAGCATATGCTCCTGACTATGCCTGCCTCGACGAGATGAAGGATCACTACAGACGTGGAGGTCTCGGCGACGTGAAAGTGAAAAAACTCCTGCTCGCCGTCCTTGAGGAGACATTGGCACCGATCAGGGCAAGGAGGAAAGAGTTCGAGAAAGATATCCCTGCCGTGTTCGAGATTCTGCGCAAAGGTACGGAGAAAGCTCACGAGACGGCCGCACAGACATTGTCTGAGGTTCGTGACGCTATGAAAATCAATTACTTCGATGACGCAGCCCTCATTGCGGAGCAGGCCAGGAAGTATATGGATTAATCATCGTAGTTTATCTCATCCCACATAGCTTCAATGGTCCGCCTGTCCTTCTTGGTCGGGCGGCCTGTTCCTCTGTCCCTCTTTACAAAGAACGTCTCGACAGGAGCCTTGAGTTTGTCAAGTTCTGACTGCGGGGTAAGATTATCGGCATACTGAGGCACCAGCTGGGCGCCTACACGCTTCTCTATAAGGCCGGTAACCTTGTATGTGTAATACACGGCTGACTTCCTGACCTGGATTTCGTCTCCGATTTTCACATCGCGGGACGGCTTGGCATCCGCCCCGTTGACCTTGACCTTATTGCCCTTGCAGGCCTCCGAGGCCTCTGTCCTGGTCTTGAAAACCCGGATGGCCCAGAGATATTTGTCTATTCTGACACTGTCCATTTCAGTTCAATATTGTATTGTCATAATCCTCGCCCGGAAGTGTAGCCTCAGCCTCAGGGTCAATGTAGGAGTCCGCAGCTTCTGTCCTGCGGGTAACCGCCTCAAGCAGGACGGTTCCGGAACTCCTCGGTACCAGGTAATACTCCTGTACATCAGCAGGCACGAGAATAGACTCACCGGCATTGACAACATATTCCTCAAGGCTGCCGTCCCTGAGCTTGACCTGCAATGACAACTGCCCGCTGACCGGCACATAGACAATGAAGCCGTCGAACATATCGTTTCCGATATTCAGGGGCGCACTGAGATTTATCCTGGTCACATCAAGTTCATCACGGGAGCAAAGACGGTCAGTAACGGATTGAGTTTCAGATGATTGACCACGATAATATCCCTTTGCCCGCAATTTCAATGATGTGTCATACCCGGTCATATCAATGAAGTCGAAGGCCGCCTCAAGCGAGAGTTCCTCAACATCAGTGGAGACATTTCCCTTGATACCCCCGTATTCAGGCGTAAACCCGACTGCGGCAGGCTGCTGCGAGCCGTAAATCCTGAAATCCAGGTCGGATGACTCTGTTATCTCAAGCAAGGTCACTCCGTCCGAAGCGGAATGCACAAGCCCCGGCGGAATCAAATAAACATCCCCACGTACTGGAGTAACGTGGTTCAAAACCTCCTCGAGACTGCCTGTCTGGCATCTTTCATATAGTTCCGCAGCCGTCACTTCCCTGGAGAAGCCCATTTCAAGACGACTTCCCGGCTCGGCATCAAGCACATACCAGAGCTTGAACTTGCCCAGGGTGTCATATCTCTCCCCTGCAATCCTGTCATCGGGGCACACCGTGACAGGCATCCTTCCGGTGACTGTAATCTTCTTCACCATCAGGGGGAACTGCCTGCCATAATATGAATAGACATTGTCCCCCACGACACGCTCAAGATAAGTCTCCAGGATATCATCCAATGAACTTGCTGCAAGCCAACCGTTTACAGCCACTGACTCGGCAAATCCGAGGTCTCCTAACAGAAGGGTCTCCCTCCCCCATCCCATATCCGTTTCCTGTGGCTCGAAGCGCAGGGGATACAGGCTTTTCTCATTCTCTTTCATTATTTTACAATATAGACATCATCGCCCGGTGCGGCGAAATAGAACTGCTCCCGGGCGAACTCCTCAAGAGTATCCCGGTTGTGCTGCAACATATTGATACGGGCATCCATCTCCTCAATTTCGCTGCGGTATCTTTCAATCTGCTCATTCTGTCGGCCAAGTTCCAATTCGACCTTGACGAGATTGACAAGATTGTATTCTCCCAGGAAGAGGATTTTGCATACGAAGGCAAGAGTAATAACTGCCAGGAAAATAAATGGAACCTTGTGCGGCCCGTTCCAGATATCCTTCAAATTCACCATTTCCTTACGAAAATTTCTGTTTCTCTGCAAAATTAATTAAATTTGTCGAATATAAGAATAGACTAAACATGAAACCAACATTACTTGTACTCGCTGCCGGAATGGGCAGCCGCTACGGCGGATTGAAACAGATGGACGGTCTCGGTCCAAACGGTGAAACAATCATTGACTATTCCATTTACGATGCGGTCCAGGCCGGCTTCGGCAAGGTCGTTTACATCGTCAGGGAGTATTTCAAGGAGCAGTTCGAGCAGACTGTCCGTGAAAAGTACAGCAATGTGAAATGCATTGACGGAGAGCCGCTTGAGTTCCAGTTCGTAACCCAGGAGCTCAACAAGATTCCGGAGCGTTTCACAATGAATCCTGAAAGGCAGAAGCCATGGGGCACCGCACATGCCGTTCTTATGGCCAAGGATGTCATCAAGGAACCATTCGCTGTCATCAACGGTGACGATTACTACGGAAAGGATTCATTCCGCATTCTCGGTGACTGGCTCCGTGCACACGAGAACAGCGAGGGCGTTTACAGCATTGTCGGATTCGAGCTTGACCACACTCTCTCAGAGTCAGGCGGAGTATCCAGGGGTATCTGCTCTTACGATGCCGAGCAGCATCTGACCGACGTGGCAGAGCATCTCAATATCGCCAAGGAGGCAGACGGAAAGGTTTACGGTGACAACTCCGTTACAGGCGAGACACATATCGAGCTCGTTGCCAATGCACTCTGCTCAATGAATATGTGGGGCTTCACCCCGGACTATTTCGAGAAGAGCGGCAGGATTTTCGAGACATTCCTCGAAGCCAACTGCCAGGAACTCAAGAAGGAATTCTACATTCCTTACGCCATCGACTGCATGATCAAGTCAGGCGAGGCCAAGACAGACGTTCTCTCCACTCCGTCACACTGGTTCGGTGTCACCTACAAGGAGGACAGGCCGGCAGTGGTAGCCAAGTTCCAGGAGTTCGCGGACATGGGAGTTTACCCTACTCCTCTGTACAAGAAATAATTCACGATACTTTTCAGGTGGTACTGACTCAAAAGCCTGTCATGTCGAGCGAAGCACGCAGTGCGCAGTCGAGACATCTATTGATAATCAAATCTTTACAAAAGATCTCTCCACTCGCTTCGCTCGGTCGAGATGACAAGTAATGGGCTTTTGAGTCAGTCCATTTTATATTAATTCAAAACCATTCAATGAAGAGGATAAAGCGTCACGAGAAGAACTATGACCTTCTCTCCGGACATTCCCATTTCATTCCGGGGCCGGGTGAAATATTGATATTGACAATTCTCCTGCTGGTCGGTGCCCTTATCGGCAATGTAGTCGGATTCCTGTTCCTTTTATGTCTTCCTGAAGCCGGCCAGGATGCAATGATGCTTATTTCCTACCCTCTGATGTTCATCCCGCCAATGATGTATGCACAGAGCAAAAGCATGAGAAGTTCAATGTTCGATGAGGGCGTGGCCCTGGACAGTGAAAATTTCGGCAAGCCCGGCTTGCTGGGCTGCTCCGCTCTGGTAATAGCCGGCACACTCGCCCTGTCCTTCACGATGGACGGTGTCAATTCCCTGATGCCGCCGATGCCTGAATGGCTTGAGACTGCATTGAACAGCATGGTGGAAGGACGTGTCTGGATGAATTTTCTCTGCGTTTCCGTCTTCGCCCCGTTCTTCGAGGAATGGCTTTGCAGGGGAATGGTTCTCCGCGGCCTGCTGAACTATTCCAGAAAAGATGGTCAGTACGGAATAAAGCCGGCATACGCCATAGTGTTGTCCTCATTGTTCTTCGGACTGATTCATCTCAATCCTTGGCAGGCTCTCCCTGCTTTCGCCCTCGGCTGCCTCTTCGGATATGTCTATTACCGGACCGGCTCATTGAAACTGACAATGCTGATGCATTTCACGAACAACACATTCGCATTGATTTTCAGCAATATAGACTCCTTGAAAGATTATGAGAGTTTCGTAGATGCAATGCCTCTTCCGGCATATCTCGGCATAGCGGCAGTATGTGTGGCAATGCTGGTTTTCATAATCAGGGCATTCTCCCGAATCGAGTTGCAGGAGAAGACAGGCAACTGCGACAAGATTGAAGTCCAGAACCTGATATAATCCGGAACGGGATTATTCGTGAGTGGCGAACCGCTGCTCAGCCAGTTTCTCATACTTTGTTCCAGGCCTGCCGTAATTGCAATAAGGGAAAATGGAAATGCCACCCCTCGGCGTAAACAGGCCTGTAACCTCAATGTATTTCGGGTCCATCAGCCTTATGAGATCCTTCATTATCTTGTTCACACAGTCCTCGTGGAAGTCTCCGTGGTTACGGAAACTGAAAAGATAGAGTTTCAGGCTCTTGCTCTCGACCATCCTGTCGCCGGGTATGTAGCTGATTCTGATTTCGGCGAAGTCCGGCTGCCCGGTGATCGGGCAGAGGCTCGTGAATTCGGGACAGTTGAATCTCACCCAATAGTCATTCTCCTTGTGTCTGTTCTCGAAGGTTTCCAGCACCTCGGGGGCATAGTCGCTTTTGTATTCGGTCTTCTTGCCGAGGGCGTTGAGCCCCTCGTTTT
>JBJEBP010000321.1:0-5414 GCA_051870135.1 Candidatus Cryptobacteroides sp.
GTCTATGGTCGTGCATGCGCCGAGTTCCAGATTGTTTCCTATGATGACATTGCCGAGATGCTCAATCTTCTCCCAGGTACCGTCCGGCTGGGGCGCATTGCCGAAACCGTCCGAGCCGATTACCGCATTGGAATGGATGATTACATTGTCCCCTATTACCATTCCCGGGTAAATGCTCACTCCGGGATAGATGATGCAATGCTTGCCGATTACAGTATTGTCTCCGATATAGACATTCTCGAAAATCTTGGTATAGTCACCTATCACGGCGTGATGGCCGACATACGAATGACTTCCAAGGTAAACTTTCTTGCCGAACTTGGAGGTAAGGAACCAGGATGACCTGAATCCCCTGTGTCTCTTGTCGGTACGTTTCTGCGTTGCCACATACTTGAGAAGCTCAGCAATCGCTGTATAGGCGTTTTCCACCCTCACCATAGTGGCCGTTACGGCCCGTTTAGGTTCAAAGTCCTTGTTAACCAACAAGATAGAGGCCTTGCACGTATAGACGTACTCCTCGTATTTTGGATTTGCATAAAAACAGAGCTGGCCCGGCTTTCCGTGCTCGATTTTTGCGAATGAAGTGGCCTTTGCCTCCGGATCTCCATCCACAGTTCCCTTCAGTACCCCGGCCAGTTGTTTTGCGGTAAATTCCATAAGTTTGTCAATTTATTTCTGCAAAGTAAGCATTTTTATGATGAAACTGAAAATCTTTTATGACATTTCAACCTCAATAGAGGAAAAACAAGACAAATTTTCATTATTGTGGATTTTTTTTGTATCTTTGCACCCGTGAGATGAGATAGGGGACGGGGCGTCTCCTATCTTTTTTATGAAAAAACAGGAATCTTATGGATACTGCATTGATTATCAAGGAAATGGAGCCGGAGGTAGCCAAGAGGGGCTGCTTCATCACCGAGGTGTCGGTTTCAGTTGACAACGACATTGTCATAGCCATTGAGTCTGAGGAAGGAATCGTGGACATGGACGATTGCGTCTCAATAAGCGAAAAGTTCCAGGAGATATTCAACAGGGACGAGGAGGATTACGCCCTCACCGTCACATCCGCCGGGCTTGACCAGCCGTTCAGGATACTGAAGCAGTATATAAAGGCCATAGGCAGCCAGGTCGAGGTGAAGACCCGGGACGGGCGCAAGCTTGTAGGAACATTGACGGCGGCCGACGAGGAGGCTTTCACATTGGCCTATGACCTCAAGGAAGCCGTTCCGGGCAAGAAAAAGAAGGAAATTGTCAGGCACGAGGACAGGTTCGCATACGGCGACGTGAACTCGGTGACACCCCACATTGTGGTGGAATAGCCCCTTTGACCGCTAAACTGTACGATTGACAATAAAATATTAAAATATAGAACAATGGAAGAAGAGAAAATCGATCTCAAGACAGCGTTTGCACTTTTCAAGGACGAAAAGCACATTGACCGTCCTGTAATGATGGGAGTGCTCAAGGATGTATTCATGACCCAGCTGACCAAGACTTTCGGTTCGGCTGACAACTTTGATGTCATCATCAACGTGGACAAGGGAGACTGCGAGATTTACCAGAACCTCGAGGTCGTGGAAACTGTCGAGAATCCGAACACCCAGATTTCCCTCGCGGAAGTCAATGAGGAAGGAGACGACTACGAGCTCGGCGAAACCTTCACCAGGAAGGTGGAACTCAAGGATTTCGGCAGAAGGGGTATCCTCAATATCCGCCAGAACCTCCAGGGCAGGATAATGGATATCGAGAAGGCCAATCTCTACAACAAGTACACTGACAAGATCGGTGAGATTTTCACCGGGGAGATTTACCAGACCTGGTCCAAGGAGGTGCTCATTCTCGACGAGGACGGAAACGAACTCCGTCTTCCAAAGTCAGAGCAGATTCCGGGCGAGCATTTCAAGAAAAACGAGACTGTCCGCGCCATCATCAAGAGCGTGGAGATGAAGAACAACACTACTCCGTACATTGTCCTTTCCAGGACATCGGATGAGTTCCTCAAGAAGCTTTTCGAGCAGGAAGTTCCGGAGATTTATGACGGACTCATTACCATCAAGAAGGTAGTCCGCATCCCTGGAGAGAGGGCAAAGGTTGCCGTTGAGTCATACGATGACCGCATTGACCCTATCGGAGCCTGCATCGGCGTCAAGGGCTCGCGTATCATCGGCATCGTGAGGGAGCTCCGCAACGAGAACATTGACGTGCTCCAGTGGACATCCAACACGCAGCTTCTCATCCAGAGGGCACTCAACCCTGCAAAGTTCACCTCCATTGACATGGGCAAGAGCGAAGAGGACAAGATCAAGGTATTCATGCTTCCTGAGGAGGTCAAGAAGGGTATCGGAAAGGGCGGATGCAACATCAAGCTTGCAAGCATGCTCGTAGGCCGAGAAATAGAAGTTTGGAGGGAACTTCCAAAGGACGGCGAAGAGGACGGAAGCGAGGAGGAGGATGTACTTCTCAGCGAGTTCAGCAATGAGATTGACCCTTGGGTCATCGAGCGTCTCCAGTCCATCGGATGCGATACAGCCAAGAGCGTTCTCGCGCTTGATCCGGAAGACATCGCCAAGAGGGCTGACCTTGAGGACGAGACTGTCGAGGAGGTCATCAACATCCTGAAAGAGGAATTTGAAGAGGAATAAAAACAAAAAAGGGGTTATTATATGGCGGAAATCAGACTAAACAAACTTACCAAACAGTTCAATATCGGGTTACAGACTCTCGTGGACTTCCTCAACGGGAAGGGTGCGGGACTTGAGTCCCTGAACCCGAATGCCAAAGTATCCGACGAGTATCTTCCTGATCTTGAGAAGGCATTCGGCAAAGACCTGAAGGCCAAGGAGGATTCAGAGAAGGTAAGAATCAAGATCAAGGAAATCATCGAGAAGGATACCAAAAAGAAGGACGAGGAAGAGGACGAGCCTGCAAAGGAAATTGTCATCGTAAGCACCGCCCTTTCATCGGGACAGAATGCAGCGCCGCAGCCTGTAGAGGACGAGGCTCCTGAGTCCAATTCTGGGGAAGTGGTGGAGGAAACCGCTGAGACCGCCATTGCTGCCGAGCCTGATAAAGATGTGCCGGCAGTTGACATTCCTGCAGAACCTGCCGCTGAACCGGAAATAGTGGATGAACCGGCAGTTGAGCCGGAACCAGAAGAGCCGGCAAAGGCAGAACCTGCTGAAATCATTGAACCTGAGGAGAAACCGGAACAGATAGAGGAGACAGCACCTTCCGCTCAGACCCCGGCGGAGACTGTTGCCGCAGCTGCCGTTCTTCACAGGTCGGATGTCAAGAAGGCGGACAAGGTGAACAAGGAAGAGTTCAACCCAAAGGTCGACAAGGCCAAGATCAAGGCGGAGCACAAACTCCAGAAGGCTGCCTCAAGCAAGGATGAGGATACCGAGTCACCATCTACCGGGCTCAAGATTGTCGGGAAGGTGGATCTTTCACAATTTGAGCCGAAGAGAGGGAAGAAGCGCGAGCGTATCAACAAGGGCGGCAGCCAGAAGGTGGACGTAAACAAGATTGACAGCGAGGACAAGGGAGAGCGCAAGGACAAGAACAAGAACCGCGGAGGCCAGAACAACAACAATGGCGGACGCAAGGACCAGCGCCAGAACCAGCCTTCCGGCAAGGCAGCCCGCAAGAAGGAAAGGATGAACGAGAAGTTCAAACCTGCCATGACAGCTGCCGAGGAGGAGGAGATGCAGAAGGAAATCCAGAAGCAGGTCAAGGAGACCTACGCCAGGATGAACGACAGCAAGAACAAGAGCAATTTCGGAGCGAAGCACAGGAAGGAGAAACGTGAACTCGCCTCTCTCAAGGCACAGGAAGAGATGGCCCAGGAGGCTGCAGAGAGGAAGGTATTGAAAGTCACCGAGTTCGTGACCGTAAATGACCTTGCAACATTGATGAACAACACACCTGTAAACAAGGTAATCGGAGCCTGCCTCAACCTTGGACTGATGGTTTCCATCAACCAGAGGCTCGACGCGGAGGCCCTCGTGCTGGTAGCCGAGGAATTCGAATACAAGGTGGAGTTCGTTACAGCTGACCTGACCAATGAAATCAACCAGGACAACGAACCTGACAGGGAGGAAGACCTCGAGACAAGGCCGCCGATTATTACCGTGATGGGTCACGTTGACCACGGCAAGACTTCCCTGCTCGACTATATTCGCAAAACCAATGTGATTGCCGGAGAGGCCGGAGGTATCACCCAGCACATCGGTGCGTACAATGTGGTACTCGGAAACGGCAGGAAGATTACCTTCCTCGATACCCCTGGACACGAGGCCTTCACGGCAATGCGTGCCCGAGGTGCCCAGCTTACCGACCTTGCAATCATCATTATCGCAGCCGATGACGCAGTGATGCCACAGACTATCGAGGCTATCAATCACGCACAGGCAGCCGGAGTCCCTATGGTATTTGCTATCAACAAGATAGACAAGCCAGGGGCACAACCGGAGAAGATTCGTCAGCAGCTGTCGCAGATGAACATTCTCGTGGAAGACTGGGGCGGAAAGTACCAGTGCCAGGAAATCTCCGCCAAGAAGGGTCTCAATGTGGACAAACTTCTCGACAAGGTCCTCCTCGAGACTGACCTTATGGACCTCAAGGCCAATCCGAAGAAGCTCGGTGTCGGTACTGTAATCGAATCCTCGCTTGACAAGGGCCGCGGATATGTTGCCACAATTCTCGTACAGGACGGTACAATCCACACTGGAGACATGCTGCTGAGCGGCTGCTACTACGGCCGTATCAAGGCTATGTTCAATGAGCGTGGCCAGAAGGTCGAGGTCGCCGGTCCGTCCACTCCTGTATCGGTACTTGGCCTCAATGGAGCTCCTAGCGCAGGTGACAAGTTCAACATCATGAACGACGAGAAGGAGGCCAAGTCCATAGCCAACAGGCGTGAGCAGCTCATAAGAATCCAGGGTATCAAGACCCAGAAGCACATGACTCTCGAGGAAATCGGAAGGCGTATCGCCATCGGCAACTTCAAGGAGCTCAATGTCATTGTCAAAGGTGACGTGGACGGCTCAGTGGAGGCACTTTCAGACTCACTCATCAAACTCTCCACCGAGGAGATTCACGTAAATGTGATTCACAAGGCAGTGGGAGGAATCTCCGAGTCCGATATCATGCTTGCGACAGCTTCCGATGCCATCATCATCGGCTTCCAGGTACGTCCGTCCTCAGATGCCCGCAACCTCGCTGAGAAGGAAGGCATTGAAATCAGGCTTTACTCAATCATCTACGACGCTATCAACGAGGTCAAGGACGGTATCGAGGGTATGCTTGAGCCTGAGAAGAAGGAAGAGGTTACAGCGACCGCGGAGGTCAAGCAGACATTCCACATTTCCAAGGTGGGAACAATCGCCGGCTGCCTCATAAAAGACGGAAAGATG
>JBJEBP010000322.1:0-22499 GCA_051870135.1 Candidatus Cryptobacteroides sp.
TAAACGTTGGCGTTCCCTCATAATCCGTATAAGTCGCGCCTACCAGCTTCCAGTCATCGAATGTCCCGTCAATGCTGATTTCGGAGCGTCTTGCCACAGGTTTTACTTTCCTGACACCCTTGTACTGACGGACATAGTCGGCCATATAGTAGTAGTAAATGTCCTTGAAGTCATTGGCGCAAGGCTCAATGTCACGGCTGAACTCGTGGTTGTAGCAATCCACGAAATATGGGCCTCCTGCTGGAATGGCCTGGCCGAGGAACTTCATAAGGCTGTTGGTAACCTGTTTCTGGGCAACCCACTCATTCCATCCCGTGATGAAGATGATTTCCGGGTCGCATTCAACCGCTCTCTTGAACTGCTGTTGGAAATAGAGGCCCTGTGCCCTGAGTTCCTCTGTAGAGGTTCCAGGCTGTGAACCTGTACCACTTCCGAACACACCGCCAACTGCGCAATTTGTTCCGCTGAAACTCCTGCCTACATCCCATTTCGGGTGGCTGGCAGCCATAACGCTCATCTCCTCCTTTCTCTTTGTCTGGGGGGAAAGATCTCCCCAGGTCCACTGGTCATCTGTGCCCTTCCACCAGCTTCCGCCCATTCCGTGCGTGTCATACCAGCATTGGCGGAATGTCAATGTGGCGCTGTACGAACCACGGCAGCTTTCCGGGGCCATTACGAGAGGCTTGCCGTCAAGCTTGAACCAGAGTTCGTTATATGCAGGGTTGGTCAGGAACTTGTAGATTTCCGGCATAACGTTCTCCGGTGAGGAGTTGAGCACGAAGGAAATCTGCGGCGTCTTTCCGCCCTTGCTCCTGATGTCCAGATAGACATTGACAAGCTGCTGCAGAGTCTCGGAGTAGGCGAATCCATTGGTCATGTCAATGAAGATTGCGTCAATTCCGGCCTCTGACAGCCACTGGGCGTGCTTGCGTATGACCCATTCGTCATTGCTTACATAGTAGTCGAGATAAGGCTTGCCCCAATGATGCATTGCCCCCTGAGGTCCGAAAGGAATGTCCTTTATGGATGTGGAGAGTTTCTCCAGCTCGCTGATGTCGTAAGGTGAATTGACGTCACTCGGCTGTGGTTCAGGAATATAGCCGGTGTTGGCTCCGTTGTCATAGCCGTGCGCACCTATCCACAGGAAGTAGAATATGCCGGTTTTCCTGTCCCTCGGGTCAGGATAGTCGAATGCGATTTCGGTTCCGACAGGGCTCAATGCGACTGCTGACTCCGGCCCGTAGGTGACATATTCCACCTCAGGCTCCTCCTGAGGTCTCTCATTCCCGTTTTCGTTGTTTCCGGGATTGTTCTCTTCCTTGCCACAAGCATACAGCCCCGGCAACATTGCTGCTGCCAGGACTAAAGTTTTCATTGTTTCTTTTCTCATAGTTTCTAATAGTTATCTCCGGGTGCCATAGGGAAGTCTGTCCTGGTGTTCGAGGTGAACTTGTTGCAGGTAAATGTCCTTCCGTTCCCGTCCGTGGCGCGGATTTCAACGTTGGCACAGGATGCATTCTTGAGAGTGTATTTGAACATGTGGGTGATGTTGATAGGATTGTAAGTGCTTGAATTGCTTCTTCCTACGACACCGATATGGTAGCCGGCTGCCCAGGCGTCACCGCTTGACTGGCGGGTCATGCTGCCAGTCTTTGCACCGTCCTCATATACATCCACAGTCCAGTTCGAGTCCCAGTTCCAGATGTTTGCCCAGATGTCCCCGGCTCCTGTGGCGGCGAACCAGAACTGGGTTCCGTATCCGTCCATATAAGGCAGGTTGCCACGGTACATCCTGATTTGCTCTGTCTCATTCCTGTCCACTCCCTTGTACTTCCACTCGGAGATATGGTTCCCTTCCACCTTGTAGATTCCGTAGCCGTTCGGGGCTCCGTCCGTGTTGATGGTTGAATGCCACCAGGCTCCGCAGACTGCCGCGTGGGTATGCTCGTAAATCTTGTCCCTCGAGCCGGGCTTCGGGGAATTGATCATCTTGTGGGTGTGACCCGACATAATGTGGCATTCGGCAAACTGGTTGCAAAGTTCCAGGACTGCGCTGACATTCTGCTTCGAGGTATTGCTGTAAAGCGGAATGTGTACGCAGAGAATCAGGAGCTTGTCCTTGGATACGTAGGAGAGATCCTGCTTCAGCCATTCCAGCTGGTCATCCCTGAATCCGCAGCCATATACAGTCTCCGGGTCGGTTGCGAGGATGTCATCCATTGCTACAATATGGGCATTGCCCCTGTTGAACGAATAATTGACAGGGCCGAAGGCATTTGCGAAGGCCTCCTCCATCTTGATGTCATTTTCAGCATTGTAGGTGGTATTGCCCGCAATGACGGAGTTGTCGTGGTTGCCCATAATCTGGAAGAGTGGGATTCCGGTCTTTGCATTGGACATTGCCAGCTTCATAATGCTGAAAATGCTGTTCGCCTTGTTGTAGTCGATGCTCTGCGTGTTGTAACCTATATCACCGAGGGTGATACCGTAGGCAGGAAGGTCGTTATTGGCATCAACATATGCCTTCAGGTCCGGGACAGACTCGTTTATGAAGCGCTTCGTGTGCCTCGTCGCATTCTGGCATTGAGGATCCGCCAGACAATAGAGGTAGAAGTTTGTCTCCGGTGATTTCAATGGAGCAAGCTTGAAGTCGTACTGTGTCTGTCCGGACTTGATTTCCTGCCAGAAGCAGGGAAGCCCGTTCTCAATAGGCACTTCATACTCAGCGGGCAGGGAAATGTTGATTCTCAATGCCTTGTCAGAGATCTTGCTGAGCTGGTAAACGCCTTTGTCATCAGTAACAGTGCAGGAATAACCGTCACTGACGGTAACCCCTTTTATCGGGTTGCCGTCAGTATCGGTAATAGTTCCGCACCAGTCCTTTCCGTCTTCCTTGTCATTGTCTCCGTCGGATGGATTCTCCTCCGTCTTGTCACCGCCGCCCGGCCTTACAATCGGAGCCGGACCTTCATCCTTTCCGCAGGAGGCGATTAGGACCGCTGCTGTGATGCAGCAGGATAATATCCTGATTATCTTCATTGGCTATGTAAATTTATTCTGCCCAAAGTACGTTCTGCCCAAGATTAGGATTGACGACAGTAGCGCTTCTCGGGATTGGTCTTACATATTTCTTCTCTTCCCAAGTCCTATCCTTGACATTGTACTTGATGAGCCCGTTCTCCGCTCTTGTCCAGCTTGCATTGTCGCCTGCCGCTTTCTGGTAAACCACGCCCGGCTCATTGCCCGGCTTGTCGGTGGTATAGAAGCAGATGTCGTTCACGCCGTCATTGTTGAGGTCGAAAGGCACGTCTAGTGCAGGAACATAAATTCCGTACCAGTCCCTGGTGAGGAGGTCAGCCTGGTGCCAGCGGTAGAGATCATCCACGCGGAGATCCTCGAGATAGAGTTCGATTGACCTTTCCCTCCTGATTTCCAATGCGTCCACATCGGTAAGTCCGTAGTAAGACACGAGGAACGGGTCAGCTTCCGTCGGCCTTTCCCCGACTACTCCGGCGCGCTCGCGGAGAGGCTTGATGGTCTTCTCCCATACCGCGTCAGTGAACTGGCCTTTCTCCCACTTGGCCTCGGCATAGTTGAGGAGAACTTCCGCATATCTGAGAATAGGAATAGAGTTGGTGGCTGAAGCTGAAGCCTCGTACGCGGTGTCATCAAGAGTGAATTTGCATACGTGGTAACCTGTCCTGGAAACCGCAAGGTTAGGTGCTGTCTTGACATTGGCTACACCACCCTTGGTCTTGGTGTAATCAGGACCCATGAAAATCTGGGTAAGACGCCAGTCTCTTCCGGTCATCTCAGTTACGAAATCCTCGACTTCCGCTGTGTGACGGCTTCCGTCCAGGTTGAGGAACATCCTGATGAAGTCGTGTGAGCCGGAGAAGCTTCCTCCGTATCCTCCTGCGGCAAATCGCCAGGTAACCTCGTGGCCGATATTGAGGGCTGCACTGTATTCACGTGCCCAGATTACTTCACTTCTGTTTACAGCCTCCTTGGTGAAGAGGTCGCGGTACTGTGTCTGGACATTGCCGTTGTTGGCAATGGTAAACACATTGCTTTCCATAAGTTCCTCGCAGGCGCTGATGCACTCGTCGATGAACTTGGTCTGGAGGGACTGGTCAGCCCAGGCCTGCTGGGTGGAAGGATTCACCCTGTGATACTTCCTGAATGTACCCTCGTAGAGACATACCCTTGACTTGAATGCGAGGGCAATGTACTTGTTGATCTGGGCTCCCTTTGTCCACTCGGATGTGGCATAGAGATGCTCACAGGCGAAGTTGAGGTCCTCAAGGACGTTGAGCATTACAACGTCGCGGTCATCGCGGCCTTTGTAGAGAGCCTCCTCGTCCTCGGCATCAATAGGCTTGTCATACCAAGGAACATTGCCGAAGGTCTTCACCTTCGCGTAGTAGAAATAAGCTCTCCAGAATCTTCCGGTGGCCTCATAATGGTTCATTGCCGCCTCGTCAAGTCCCGGTGTCTCGCGGAAATGTGCGAGGTACCAGTTGACATTGTAGAGCATATTCCAGCTGTCGCTGCTCCAACCGGTCTGCTTGTCTGCATCCCAGTAATCGGTAAGGAAAGCAGTGGAGTTCGGAGTCACGCAGATGTCCGAATATGCGTCCCCGGTGCATATATCCAGCGCAGCCGGTGTGTATTTCTGCACGAAACCGTTGATGTAGTTCTTCAGCGATGTCTCACTCTGGAAGTACTCCTCGGAGGAGAACTTCGCTTCCGGAGTCCTGGTCAGGAAGTCTGAGCAGGATGCGAGAAGAACTGCGCCGGCAAGCAATAATATCGTTTTTTTCATCTTGTCCAAATTTAGAATGTGATGCTCAATCCAATTGTGAATGTCCTCATGACAGGGTATCCCTCGCCGTCACCGGAACCGTCTCCTCCGGCTGTGCTGAGGAAGTCGGTGTCACCTGCATAGATGTTCTCAGGGTCGAAGTTGACAGCGTGCTTCTTGAGAGGAGTCCAGGTGAGGAGGTTCTCTCCGGAAACATAGACCTTGAGGGCCTGGAGCCGCATGGCCTCGACAATCTTCTTAGGGAAGGTGTAGTCAATGCTGAGATTCTTGAGACGCAGGTAGGCTGCGCTCTGGAGATATCTGGTGTTAGGCTGTGAGAGGATTCCGTTTGTATTGGAAGCGTTGTATCCCACGAGGCGTGGCCAGTAAGCGTCAGGATTGTCCTCGCTCCATCTCTCGTATGCGTGCTGAGGAAGATCGACGCTGTAAGGACGACCGTATTTGCCCCAGAAGAGGTTGGACTCCTTTGCAGGATACCAGTCGCGTCTTCCTACGCCCTGAAGCATTGCGCTGAGACCGATTCCGTTCCAGTTGATGCCGAGATTGATGCTGTAGAGATAGCGAGGGCTGGTGTTGCCGATAACCTTGAGGTCACCGTGGTTGTCAATGGTGCCGTCCCCGTTGTCGATTTTGCCATCGCCGTTGAGGTCCTCGTAAATCGGGTCTCCGAGGTTAGGAGACCATTTCTCCGATTTGAACTTGGAATAGTCAGGAGCCTCTGCGAGCTGCTCTGCTGTCTGATAGAGACCGTTGCAGGTGTATCCCCACATTTCGCCTATTTCCATTCCCTCATAGTAGCGGGTGGTATAATTGGTAGGGAGAAGGCCGGTCTTGGAGGTGTATTTTGTGATGTAGCTGCGGCTGTCCCATACGGCAGCCTTGATGTTGTAGCTGAGATTGCGTCCGCCGACATTGTAGCTGTCACGCCAGCCTACGCTGAGTTCCCAGCCGTTGGTCTTCATGTCCGCATAGTTGCCCTTAGGCGCGCTGTTGCCGTAAACTGCAGGGAGCTCGTCACCGGATACGTACATGTCGGTGGTCATCTTGCGGTAAACGTCGGCGGTGAGGTTGAGCCTTCCGTTGAGGGCTTCGAAGTCAAGGCCGATGTCGTAGGTGGAAGCTTTTTCCCAGGTCAGTCCGTCAGGAATAGGACTTGGTGCGCTGGTGTACTTGAAGATATTGCCGTTGTCCACTACGGAGCTCTTGCTGAGGGTCATGGTTGACATATAGGCGTATGCGTCGGAGATAAGTCCGTTGCCGGAAGTACCTGCGGATAGACGGAGCTTCAAGTTGTCAAGCCAGCTGGCATTCTTTAGGAAAGGTTCCTCCGAGATGCGCCATCCAATTGAACCGGAAGGGAAGTAGCCCCATTTCTGTCCGGCAGGGAAGCGGGAGTTGCCGTCACCGCGACCGCTGAGCTCAACGAGATAGCGACCTTTGTAATTGTATGATACTCTGTAGAATACGCCCACGAGACCTGAGTTGTAGGAACCGTTGTCCTTCATTTCGAAGTTCTCTCCGTCCACCAATGTGAAGTTCGGCTTGCTGGAGTCAATCATTCCCTGGCGGGAGTAGTAGTTGGACTTGTACCTGAGGTCCTCGATATTCCATCCTGCCATTACGGAAAGGTGGTTGTTAGGGCCGAGGTTCGGAGTGTAGGTGAGGGTGGCGTCAGCCGTGTTCCTCTGCTGGGTGTTCTCGGTCTGGGTGTACATCGAGTCTGTAGGTCTCTGGCTTGTGATGCCGGGAGCCGTGCTGTAGGTGTGCTGGGCAATGGACCTGCGGATGCCGCTCTGCCTGTGGTAGAATGCGTAGCTGGCCTTTGCGGTGAGGACATCCTTGATGATGTCGATTGTGACAGTTGTCTTGTTGGTGACAGTGAATTTCTGGTCTTTTCTCCAGGAGTCACCCTCCACGAAGCCTGCGTATCCGGTATATACCGCGGCATTGGTCCATGAACCGTCCGGGTTGTAAGGAACGGTCATTGGATATGCCTGGTGTGCGAACATACGGTAAGGGTTGTAGTTGTTGATGCTGACACCCGTATGGTTGGTAGGCTGGTGTGACTTGAAATATGTCAGTTCGGTCTTGTTCTCAACCCTGAACCAAGGCCTGATGTTCACGTTGCCCTTGGCGGAGAGGTTATAGGTGCGGTACTTGTCGTCACCGACCTTGTAGATTCCGCCCTGGTCGAAAATACGGCCTGAAACATAGTATGAGGCAGCATCTGTACCGCCGGATACATTGATGTTGTGCTGGTGGCTGATTGTCCAGTCCTTGTAGAAGAGGTCGTACCAGTTCGTGTTTCCGAAATATTCGTAGTTGCCCTGGCTGTTGATCCTGACCACATCGAGAGTAGGGTCATTGTACCTGCGCTCAAGTTCCTGGTGCCACTCGCGGTTGTATGGGAATGAGTTGTTTATTCCTGTCGGGTCCACGAGACGGCAGTTGTTGTAGGCCTCGAGGAAGTCATTGGTCCACTGGAGGCCGTCCCACACGAATTCAGGCTTGACTGTCCTTTGTGCGAAGTTCACAGTTCCGTTGTAGGTGACCTTTGCCTGTCCCTTCTCTGGTGTCTTGGTGGTGAGGAGGATTACTCCGAAGGTTCCGCGTGCACCGTAAACTGCTGTGGATGAGGCATCCTTGAGGACGGTGATGCTTTCGATGTCCTCCGGGTTCACGGAATTCATGTCACCCTCTACTCCGTCAATGAGGACGAGGGCTGAACCGCCTGAACCGATGGAAGTTACGTTACCCCTGATGCGCACTGTCGCACCGCGGCTTGGCTTGCCGTCGGTGAATGTAAGGGTGAGGCCGGGTACATTTCCCTGGAGGGCACGGGTCATATTCATTGCTGAACCCGTTCTTTCCTGAATTTCCTCAGTCTTTACGACCTCCATTGCCCCGACAATGTCACGGCGCTTCTGTACACCGTATCCTACTACCACTGACTCTTCAAGGGTGGTGTTGTCCTGCTCGAGGACTACATTGACCGGAGATGCTCCGATGCTCACTGTCTGGGTCTTGAAGCCCATGAAAGAAATTTCGAGTTCCTGGCCGGCGGCAGCCTTGACAGTGTAGGAACCATCGGTCTCGGTCATCGTTCCTGTCTGAGTGCCGACTACTCTTACGAATGCACCGGCAACCGGTTCTCCGTTCTTGTCGAGAATCTTGCCGCTTACCTGACCGCTCTGCGCATTTGCCCAAGGGGCAAGGACGAGGATCATAAGAGCCGTAGCAAAGAGCTTGAACCAGGCCTTGCAGGACTTGGATCGGACACTCATTTTTGCATTGGTGTTCTTCATTTCATTGCGTTTATTTGTTCATTCAATGTGGAAATCACCTATCAATATAAGGTGCTGCGAATCAACCACTGGTGAATGCTGCCGGGATACCGGCCCTGTCTTTGATTATTTCATGTTAGCGTTTCATTATTTTCTTGTGTATCGTTTTAATAATTGCGATATGTGGCTTTTTGCAAAATTTTCGTAAAAATAATAACGACAATGCAAAAACGCAAGTAAAATTTTACTTTTTTGCAAAAATAGGCTGGAATTGTTTCGTTTCTGTTGTGAAAATGTTTCGTTTTTGTTTCGTTTTCGGTGCAATTAAAGAAAAATATTGGGTGGAAGTATTGCAGATGTTAAAATCGTTTCATAAATTTGCGGTGCGAATCAATCAATACGTTGCTGTTGTGATACGGCAGGGTCACAGGACTCGGCCGCAGGTTTTGTCTGTCAGTACAAACCATACTAAAGCGTAAACGTATGAACTTAAAGATCAGAAGTATTGTTTCGCTTCTCCTCGCGTCAATGTTCATTATCCCGTCCTGCCAGGAAGAGGAAGTGAATCCTTATATGCGGCGCGACACCGATGCGGTCAATATCGGTTATAATGAAGGCTCCACCGCTACGGTGACTGTCCGTTATCCGGGACAGTGGTATGCGGTGTCCGATGTCGACTGGCTCACGGTCAGCCCTGACATCAATAATCCTGCTGTCGGAAATGGAACTGATTTCCAAACAGTTACAATCACTGCTTCCAGGAATTCCGGGGATGCGAGGGAAGGCAATGTCCGTATTCTCGCTTCCAATGGCGGCTTCGATCTTGGCGTGACTGTCACCCAGGCGGAAGGCAAGACAACCCTCGGCACGCCTGAGGTCTCCGGCAATCTCTACAGGGATGAGGCTGCTGCAGCATCCATCGTGGTCAAGTATGCCAAGGCAAAGGGCGGGGAGAAGATTGAAATTGCGGCATCTGTCACGGGTGATGCAGGCCTTTCAGTAGCATCTGTAACTGAAAAGACAATTGAATCTGCCGGCGACGGCTCCGTAAGCGTACCAATCAAGGGTACTCCTACCACTTTCGGCGAGATTCAGGTGCCTGTAGTGGTGAAGCTTGACGGAGTTGAAAAGTACAATGGCACATTGAAGGCCAACGTCCTCTCACCGGATATAGTCTATATCCAGACTTTCGACAAGATGATTTTCGGCGCCAATTATGAGACCAATGAAAAGGGAATCGGTGTCGAGGGCAAGCAGACCTATTATTGGAATGCTCCAGAGGATACCTGGGCTCCGATGGAAAAGGGAGACCAGGATGGTACGTTCGATGTATTTGGAGATTCCAATGCTTCCTGGGCTGCCTATGACATCAAGGCCTTCAGGAAAGACCGTGGCATTGATGACTGGGAAGGTGTCCGCGTATATGAGCATCCAGGCTATATCAAGGTGGGTACCGGCTCCAATTACGGAATGTTCAAGCTCCCTGCACTTTCGAAACTTACAGGTACTACTACCGTAACATTGACAATGAAGCTTCTCCGCTTTGACAATACCACCGGCAACATTGTGATTTCAACAGAAGAGGGTGGAACTGTCCTCGGAGGTACTCTCACTGCTGACAATTTCCCTGCACAGACGAGCGTTGCGGACAGGAAGTGGACGGTAAAGAGCTTCGTCATTGAGGATGCAACTCCGAAGACCAGGATCAAAGTTTCGACGGAGACTTCCCCAGACCTTGCCAAGACAAGGTTCAATGTTGACAGTGTAGTGGTTTCCACATCTGTGAAGAAACTCACTGAGCAGCTTGCCGCAGTGGATCCTGAGACAATGGAAGTGGTGCCGGGAACCAACGGCTTCGATATTTCCTGGCATGCAGTGGCCAATGCTGACGCATACCAGTTGGTACTCTATCTGGATTCCAACAAGAACTTCAAGTATTCTGTCGAGACTGAGGCCAACAAGTTCAGTTTCAAGAATATACCGGGAGGTGCGTATACATTGGAAATCACTGCCATCAGCTACTCGCAGCCTGAGTTCAACTCCGAGACCAAGTTCAAGAAGATTGTTACCGAGGGTGGCGAGGAGTCCAAGATTAGCGTTGAAATCGGCTTCGTGACGGAGTCTCAGTACGGTATCAGATGGAGCGTGTCCGATTTCAAGGATTTCGATACTGATGTTGCTACCAACTACAGACTCGAGACCTGGAAGGATGCAGCCTGCACACAGCTCCACTCGGCACACGTGTTCTCTGCCAACAATTCCATTTTCTCAAACACCAGGACTATTCCTTACAAGGTCAGTCCTCAGTTCATGGTTTCCGGACTGGAAAGCGGCAGGGACTATTGGGTTAAGGTTGTCGCCCCTGAATATTCCATGGAGAAGGTTGTGAAGGTTACTCTCCCTGCATCCAAGGTTGTCACAATGCCTACAACCACGGCTGCTGCTGGTGATGTTATTCTCTATGAGGACTTCAGCGAGTGGCCGTTCGGCGGCGGTTGCGTTGAAGGATATTCGGGATGGGCACTCAAGTCAACAGGGACCAAGACGGATCTCTATGGCGCTCTTGGAGATGATCCTGTCGGAACAAGCGGCGGAGTATTGATTTATTGCACCCCGGAGAAACACTCTGGTCTCTTCAATACGTTCAAATGGCATATTCCGGACACAAGGCTTGCCACCTGGGGTGCATACCCTGAGGCCAATGCTTCCGGTGCGATCTGCATGGCCGGATGCCAGGTGAAGATTGGCGCAAGTTCAAAGGCTGGGCAGATTGTCACCCCTGCCATTACCTGTCTGTCAGGTCCTGCGGAGATTGAGGTATCGTTCGATATGTCTCCTTATATGGACCCGAACACTAACAGTACACCTTATAAGTTTGACAAGGCAGAGGCAATTGTCCAGGTGTTCAAAAACTCCACCAGGGTCAATGAAAGTGGTTTTATCAACCACGAGACTGGTATCGCATCTGAGGATCAGGTTCACAGGTTCACCCTGCCGACCGCATCAGATGCTGACTACAAGTGGGTAAGATACACCTTCACCGTGACCGTGGAGAATGGTGATGCCATCGGAGTTGGCTCATACAGGAATGGAACTGACACTGATCAGCGCCGTCTTTATGTGGACAACGTCCAGCTCAAGGTTGTGAAGTACCTCTAAGCCTATGATATTCAATGAGTGAGGGCGACCGTTCCGGTTGCCCTCACTTTTTATAATGTTATTTTAACCCCGTCAGGGTGGTGGGCTCTGGACGGCGTAGCCGCCCGTGGCTCCGTGAACGGTGAGGGGCCCGTTGGCCTATGGCCAATGGGAGGGATAGCACCGAAGGTGCGTACCGGTCCGGAGCCCACCACCCTGACGGACTTATCCATATGGAATTGTTAATATTTTTATGAATTCGTTCGTCATGTTTCCAATTATTTGTTAACTTTGGTTATCTTACGACAGTTTGACATACTAATATTTGGAGGAGATGGATAAAGTGACAAAAGAAAATTGGAGAAAGGTTGACCTTAATGTAGACAGCCTATGGATTATTGGGGAGAGGGATAAGAGCGGAAAACACTCAAACGTGTATCATGGGAATTTTATCCCACAAATACCAAATCAGTTAGTTCGGCGCTATACAAGCAAGGATGATACTGTTCTTGAACTTTTTTCGGGGAGTGGTACTACATTGTTTGAATGTGAAAAGTTGGAGCGCAACTATATTGGCTTTGACATTAATCCGCAGATATTGCAATTTGTGAGAGAGAAAATGCAGGACTGCGCCAACATAAAGTTCGACCTCTGCGAATGTGATGTCACAGACTCTGAATCATTTCACTCAATTATGGGAGGTGTTTGCGAAAAGCGAGGTATTGCAAAGGTAGACTTTCTAATTGCTCATCCTCCCTATTTGGATATCGTGAAATTCACCCAGGATAAGAGGGATTTGTCTCAGATATCTGACCTTGACCTCTTTTTGGAAAAATTTCATCAGTCCATGAAGAATGGAATTGATTTCCTGAAACCTGGAGGTTACCTTGCAGTTGTTGCAGGAGATGTGTACAAGAAAAGCGAGGTCGTACCTTTGGCATTCGATATGATGAATGTCATTAAGCAGAACTTTGATGTGAAGTTGAAGGGAATAATCATCAAGAATATAGAAGGGAATAGGGGAAAACTTGGAGTAGAAGATATCTGGAAATATAGGGCGCTTCAAAGTGATTATTTCCTGTTCAAGCACGAGTATATATTTGTTTTCAAGAAGATGTGCTAGGATGACAAAGACTGAACTTTTTATAAAACTTGCCGAACCGGATTCCAATGGCGTAAGCCGTTGGGTCAGTTCCTCTGAGTTTGTTGGTGAATATGCTTCTTTGAAATTGGGAAACGGTGGTAGCTGGTGTAGGGCGAGTTCGTCTCTGGCAAAGAAGTATATAATCGAGGTGGACAAGTCTAAAAGTCCTGGCAATGGTATTGATGCTGTCAGGCTTAACGGGTTTCGGAAAGATGATACGTTCAACCAATCCATCCGGAAGGATATTCGTGATTATTACAAAGACCAGCGTTGTGTTATGCTGGGAGTGAAAGGGTTCTCCGAGAATACGAAAATAGAGATTGATCACAAGGATGGAAGGAAAGATGATTGGAGAGTCTCAAATCCTGATACTCAGAGAATAGAGGATTTCCAACCATTATGCAAAGCTGCAAATGATGTCAAACGCCAAATTTGTAAGGAGTGCAAAATCTCAAATGCGAGGTGGGATGCCACAAACATAAAGGGGAATCCGTATCCATTTTATGAAGGTGACGAACATTATACAGAGGAACTTGGATGCAAAGGATGTTATCAGTATGATCCTGTTGAATACCGCAAGTCTTGTGTGCGCCGTTTGACAAAAGAGGCATCTGAACACACTGCTGATTTCATTCTGCGAAAGATTTATCCAGATGAGAAAATATAGAAAATGAATTACATAGGGTCCAAATATTCATTATTGCCTTTTCTTACAGAAACAATCACTTCCATAGTCGGAGTTGACCTGTCGGAAAAGGTGTTCTGCGATATTTTTGCCGGTACTGGAATCGTTGGCAGAGCATTCAAGACAGAGGTCAATAAAATTATCTCAAATGACTGGGAGTATTATAGTTTTGTATTGAACAGGAACTATATAGGGAATCATAGGGAAATAAGTGGTAAGGAGGACTACATTGCCAGCTTGAATGCATTGGAGGGCATTTTAGATGGATTTATATATATGAATTATTGTGCAGGGAGCGGAAGCGGTCGACAGTATTTTTCTGATGAGAATGGCATGAAGATTGATGCGATAAGACAGAAGATAGAGTCGTGGCATTCAGAAGGTGAGATTACGGACGATTTGTATTTCTTCCTCTTGTGCAGCCTATTGGAAAGCGCAGATAAGTTGGCTAATACTGCCTCGGTCTATGGAGCTTTCCTTAAGCATCTTAAATCATCTGCGAAAAAGCCTTTGATTCTAGAGCCGGCACAATTTGCGCTCAACAACAATGAACACGAGGTCTATTGTGAGGATGCCAATGTTCTTATCAAGAGGATTTCAGGTGATATTCTTTATCTTGATCCTCCGTACAATGCAAGGCAATATGGCGCCAATTATCACCTTCTAAATACAATAGCTGAGTACAAAACTTTTGCTCCCAAGGGTAAAACAGGACTTAGAGAGTATTCCAGATCCTCATATTGTGGTAGGCGTACTGTCGAGACTTCATTCGAGACATTGATTAAGGAGGCTCAGTTCAAGTACATTTTCCTCTCGTACAATAATGAGGGATTAATGCCGGTTGGAAGAATTCGAAGTATCATGGAAAAGTACGGGCGGTACGATCTGGCATCACGTGATTATCATCGCTTCCGTGCGGACAAGGAAGAAAATCGTAATCATGCTGCCAATTCGACAACCGAGTACCTGCACATTCTTGAAAAGAGATTATAACTCCAGCCACCTGACGGCCGGGTCGCGTTTCCACCAGGTAAGTTGCTTCTTGGCATAATGCCTGGTGTTTCGTTGTATGAGGCGGATGGCCTCGTCCAGGGGAATGTTGCCGTCAAGGTAGTCGAAGATTTCCTTGTAGCCTACGGTCCTGAGGGCCGGCAAGTCACGGTAGGCGGAAAGCGAGCGGACTTCATTGACCAGACCGTCGTCAATCATTTTCAACACCCTGCGGTCAATGCGGTCGTAAAGTTCCTCCCGTGGCCTCGTCAGGCAGATTTTCTCAATGTCAAAAGAGCGGGGCTTGGGCTCCGTCAGTTTGAAGGAAACGAATGGCTTGCTGGTCTGGAGAAATACCTCTATTGCCCGTACGACACGGTGACCGTTGCGTATGTCGATGGCAGCCCAGCTCACCGGATCAAGGCGCTTCAGTTCTTCGGCCAGGGACTCCACCCCTTCCTCGGCCAGCCTTGCCGTGAGTTCGGCCCGACGGACCGGGTCAGCATCCGGAAGGACATCCAGGCCGTGACATATTGCATCTACATAAAAGCCTGAACCTCCGGACATTACCAGCACATCGCGGCCTTCATTGAAAAGACTTTCAATAAGGGGAATCGCCTCAATCTCATAGTCCCCGGCGGTGTAGTTTTCTGTTACAGGGCGGCATTGAATGAAATAATGCTTCACGGCGGCAAGCTGTGAAGCATCCGGGACGGCAGTCCCTATTGACATTTCCCTGTATATTTGTCTGGAATCGCAGGAAATAACCGGTGAACCGTACTCCTTGGCGAGACTGATGCTATAGTCAGTCTTTCCCACAGCGGTAGGCCCTGTGACAATGACAAGTTTCCTCTTCATTCTCCTGGTAGGGACAGGCGGGGCTAAAGAGTCAGGTCCTCGGAACCGTCGAAGATGATATCCTCCTCGTCGTCATCCATGACATCGTCCTTTGCATCCTCATCCTCCTCGTCGTCGTCATCGTCCTCAGGGTCAATGTCCCCGAGGTCATCGTCATCCCCGTCAGCGTCCTTGCCCCATCCGGAGTTTTCCCCGGGAAGATGCTTCTGCTCGTCCGGAAGGTCCTCGTAGGCCACATATCCGTTCTCGAACGCCTCAGGGTCCGGACCCTTGACCTCCACCAGGGCAGGATAAATGCGGCCGGGAACGGCCTCTACCTCGCCCTCGTATGTCAAAATGACGCTTTTCCTGTCGGTAACATTGTAGAAAAAGATGAAAGAAGCAATTCCTTTCTTCACTGTATCTGCCACGCTCACCTCGTCGGCGGCGCCGGCTCCAAGGTCGAACATACCGTACCTTGCAACGAGTTCACCATCCTCGTCAAGACCCTTGAACTGGATCAGCTGGTCGTGCGGGAAGCTCATGTCGTCCCTCATGATCTTGTGGAACTCATACAATGTCGTCGTGGACTTGAGCTCATATACGCGGGCGAAGCCCTTTATTCCCGGCAGGGATACTCTGAATCTGAGAATCATATTCTTTGATAAGCTAGTTGTTACGGAATCATGTCGCCGATCCCTTTTTGCGGATGCAAATTTACAAAATATTTCTTTTCCATTGCATAATATCCCGCTTTTAACTAATTTTGAACCTATGGAAGACGGAGTATCGCGGATAATTGATACATACAGAAGCATTGCAGGCCCGTCCGAAGGCCTTTTCAAGGACAACGGAAGCCGCTTCATAGCCCTTGCCTACCCGGTGGAGACCGAGGCTGAGGTAAGGGAAATCGTCGCCTCCCTCAAGAAAGAATACCACGATGCACGGCATCATTGTTATGCGTACAGGATAGGATGGAAAGGCGAATTGTTCCGTGCCAATGATGACGGCGAGCCTTCCTCTTCCGCCGGCCGCCCGATACTCGGCCAGATTGATTCCAACGGGCTCAGCGACATTCTCATTGTAGTAGTGAGATATTTCGGAGGCATCAAGCTTGGCATTCCCGGACTTATCCGTGCCTACAAGACTTCTTCCGCAGATGCCATTGCCAATGCTGGAATTGTGACCAAGGTTGCCTCAAGGAGATATTCCCTGAGTTTCGGCTATATGGAGATGAATGATGTGATGAAGATGGTCAAGGATATGGGACTGGAGCAGAAAGGACAGGATTTCGGGACTGCGTGCAGGCTGGACCTGTCGGTCAGGTTGTCCGTGGAGAAGGATTTCCTGGAGAGGGTGTCGAAAATATCCGGCTGCTCGATAATCGGAAATGAATCACAATGAAAGAACATACAACAAAATAGTCAATTATGCCTAAGAGTCTAATTTCAATCAAGGATTTCACAAAGGATGAGATTCTCCACATTCTTGATGTGGCAAGGGAGTTCGAACAGAACAGGGAGCAGAATTTTCTTGCCGGCAAGGTCATAGCCTGCCTTTTCTTCGAGCCGTCCACCCGGACAAGGCTGTCTTTCGAGGCGGCAGTCAACCGCCTGGGAGCCAGGGTGATAGGCTTCCCTGATGCCAAGAATACCAGCGTGTCCAAGGGCGAAACCCTCGAGGATACCATCAAGATTGTCTCCAACTACGTGGACATGATAGTGATGCGTCATCCTGTGGAAGGAGCGGCCGCCATTGCCGCAGGCGTTTCACCTGTTCCTGTGGTCAATGCCGGGGACGGGTCCAACCAGCATCCGACCCAGACCCTCCTGGACATGTACACTATCCGCCAGACCCAGGGCACGCTTGACGGGCTGACAATCAATATGGTAGGTGACCTGAAATACGGCAGGACAGTGCATTCCCTCTCCGAGGCAATGTCGGATTTTGATTCCAGGTTCATATTCACTGCGCCCGAAGAACTGAAGATGCCTTCCAAGTATCTGAGATTCCTGGACAGCAAGAACATACCTTATGAGGAAACGGAGTCCCTGGAGTCGCATCTCAATGACTGCGACATCCTCTATATGACGAGGGTCCAGCAGGAGAGATTCCCGGACAAGTCTGACTATGAGAGAGTCAAGGATGTCTATGAGCTTACTGCCGGCATGCTTTCCGGCGTGAAGCCGAACATGAGGATTCTCCATCCTCTCCCGAGAGTAACCGAGATAGCCACCGATGTTGACTCTACCCCTTACGCCTATTATTTCGAGCAGGCCCGCAACGGAATGTATGTCCGTATGGCCGTGATTTCATATCTTCTCGGATACAGATAGTGCGGGAGGATTTTGTTTAATTGACGGAATAGTCGTAAATTTGCTTTCGTTTCGAAAGTTTCGAAAGACAAAACAATAAAAATACTAGAATAATGGCCAGATTTTTTGATCCGCCTGCACCGAAGCCGCTGCTTCCGTCAGAGAAAATTCCGAAGGTTTACAATTCAATGAGGTGGAAGGTCTTCCTCGGAGCCTTCCTCGGCTATGCCGGTTATTATCTTGTCCGCAAGAATCTTTCCCTCGCGGCACCTGGAATGATAGAGAACGGGCTTCTTGACAAGGCCGGGATCGGTATTGCAATGTCCGCAGTGTCAATTGCATACGCTTTCAGCAAATTCATCATGGGCAGCATCTCGGACCGCTCTGACGCCAGGAAATTCCTCGTTGTCGGTCTCGTGCTTTCGGCATTGATGATGATCATTACCGGCATCATCCCTTACAGCCCCGCAACGCCGATGCTCAACATTGCCATTGTCTTCGTGCTGATGCTCGTAGTTGGATGGCTCTCAGGTATGGGATGGCCTCCTTGCGGACGAATAATGGCCTACTGGTTCAGCCAGAATGAGAGGAGTTTCAAGATGTCAATATGGAACACTTCCCACACATTCGGAAGCGGTTCCCTCGGTCTTCTCGCGACTGCCGGAATGTCATTGATAGTGTTTGCCGGAATGCCTGCGTCCGCATCCTGGAGGGGAGCCTTCATCCTCCCCGCAGTCGTGGCCCTCGTCATCGCAGCGGTATGCTGGTGGCTTATCAGGGATACGCCACAGTCCTGCGGTCTCCCGTCCATCAATGAGTACAGGAACGACTATTCCGGAGTGAAGTCCAAGGTCAAGGATACGGAGAAGATTCCGTTCAAGACTCTCTTCATCGATTATATCTTCAAAAACAAGCTTCTCTGGGTCATTGCCTTCGCCAATGCCTTCGTATATATGGTACGATACGGTGTGGGTGACTGGGCTCCGATTTATCTCCAGGAGTCAGGCCTGATGACGGCTGCCCAGAGCAATCTGGCATTCTCCCTCCATAACTATGCAGGAATATTCGGAACCATCATCTGCGGATGGATTTCAGCCCGCTTCTTCAAGGGAAGATGCACACCTCCGAATGTGATTTTCATGAGCCTCGTCCTTGTCGGTACATTGATTTACTGGCAGGCAGGAAATATTGCCGGAATGTTCGCCGAGGTGGGCAGCGCTGCCTATCTCTCAATGGCCAAGGGCCTGATATTCTTCGCATTGATACTTGTGGGATTCTGCATCTACGGCCCTGTTGCCATGATTGGTATCCAGGCCTTGAACCTGGTTCCGAAGAATGCAGCAGGCACGGCTGCCGGATTCGTGGGACTCTTCGGATATCTCTTCGGAGATGCTATTCTTTCCAAGATCCTGATGGGTGGAGTTGCCCAGCACGCAGGCTGGCAGATGACATTCCTTATGCTCGCTATTGCCAGCGGCCTCGCAGTGCTTCTCTGCGCATTGACCTGGAAATCTGAAAAGACAGTAACTGAATAATATATGGAAATAGGAACCAACAAAGTAGTCGAGCTGAGCTATGAGCTTGAGGTTGACGGAAAGATTGTGGACAGGGCGGGGGAGGAAAGACCGCTTGACTACATCCACGGGACGAATATGCTGCTGCCGAAGTTCGAGAGCGAACTTGAGGGAAAGGCAGCTGGGGATGCGTTTGCATTTACATTGACCCCGGAGGAGGGCTATGGCGAATATGACCCGAAATTGGTCATTGAACTGCCTGAGTCTGCATTCTCCATCAACGGGGAGGTGCAGAGGCAGATGCTTTTCGTCGGCAATATGATTCCTATGCTCAATTCTGCCGGAATGGTGGAGAGAGGAGTTGTCAAGGAACTCAAGGACGGGGTCGTGGTGATGGACTTCAACCCCCAGATGGCCGGCAAGACATTGAATTTCAAGGGGAAGGTCATTTCCGTCAGGGAGGCTACCGAGAAGGAACTCACCGAGGGACTCCACGGAGAGTATCTCCCTCACGATTGCCATTGCTCCGGAGGCTGCCACGGAGGCTGTCACGGGGAGGATGGCTGCGGCTGCGGTGAAGAAGGAGACTGTGGCTGCCACCACGAGGAAGGCCACGAAGGCTGTTGCCACGGGGAAGGTCACGGAGAAGGCCACGAAGGCTGCTGCCACCACGGAAATTAAGCGGCAATGCATACCGCCATTGTCATACTGAACTGGAATACAGTCGATTATCTCAGACAATTCCTACCTCCGCTGAAGGTTTCAACGGAAGGGGAGGACGCTGAGATAATTGTCGTTGACAATGCTTCCGCCGACGGGTCAATGGAGATGATGGAGAGGGAGTTCCCGGAAATCAGGACCATAAGGCTCGACAGGAATTATGGCTTTACGGGCGGCTATGACAGGGGACTTGAAGCGGTCGATGCCGACTGCTACATTCTCCTGAACACGGACGTCGAAGTGCCGGAAGACTGGCTTGGACCTATTCTCAGGACAATGGAAAACTGCCCTGAAGTCGGGGCCTGCGCCCCGAAGATAATGTCCTGGTATGACAGGGAGTCATTTGAGTATGCCGGAGCGGCAGGTGGCTACATAGACAGTCTAGGTTTCCCTTTCTGCAGGGGACGGGTTCCAGGCCGGGTCGAGAAGGACCAAGGACAATATGACAATGTCCCCCAGGATGTGATGTGGGCCAGCGGGGCCTGCCTCGCCGTCCGGAGCGGACTCTTCCGCAAGCTTGGAGGCCTGGATGACCGCTTTTTCGCCCATATGGAGGAGATTGATTTCTGCTGGCGGCTCCAATTGGAAGGTTACAGGGTCAGGATAGTGCCTGGATCCAAGGTCTGGCATATAGGCGGTGGTACATTGCCCCAGACATCGCCGAGGAAGCTGAAGTTCAACTTCCGGAACAACCTCCTGATGCTGCAGAATAATCTGGCCAGAACATACGCTATTGCTCTTTATAGGTCCGGGGGAGAGCTGTCCAAGGCAGCCAGGAAGGCCTGCAGGAAGGCCCGCAGGAGGATATATTCAAGAATGATGGTGGACGGTGCCGCCGCATTGGCATATCTGCTCAAGGCTGATATCGCCTCATTCAAGGCAGTGGTCCAGGCGCATTCGGAGTTCAGGAAACTTGGGAAATGGCCTTCCGTGCAGGAAGTTGAGGCGTTTGCAGGCAATCATCCTGATTCTGAGGTGAAAGGAATAATGCCCGGGAGCATTGTACTCAAGACAATGCTGTACGGCAGGAATATTTTTTCAAGACTTCGCTATGCAAATTATCATTGAAGGAGCCGGGGAAGTTGGCTCACATCTCGCCAAGATGCTCAGCAACGAGGCCAATGACATCACGGTCATAGACTGCGATGCGGACAGGCTTTCCCGTCTCAGTACCACGGCCGATGTGGTGACAATGGCGGGCAATCTCTCCTCCATAAAGGTCCTGAAGGATGCCGGAGTGGAGAATGCGGACCTGTTCATTGCGGTTAATCCTGCGGAGTCCCAGGACGTCAACATTGTCAGCGCCCTCCTCGCCAAGAGGCTGGGTTGCAAGCGGGTATGCGCCAGAATCAATGACGAGGAGTATCTGTCCTACGACAACAAGTTCCTGTTTACCGAGATGGGCATCGACATGATGTTCTATCCGGAAAAGATTGCAGCCGGCGAAATCACCTCTATTCTCAAGCGTACTGCATCCACCGACTCGATGGATTTTGCCAGGGGCAAGCTTCAGCTGGCAGTGTTCAAGCTGGAGGACGATTCCCCTGTGATTGATATGAAGATATCCGAGTTCGCTGTTGCAATGGGCGTTCCGTTCAGGGTAGCGTGCATCCAGAGGGACAATGTCACCATCATGCCTAAGTTCGACACCAGGCTCAGGTACCACGACATCCTGTTCATCATCACGACCCGGGAGGGAATAGGTCCGATGATGGATTTCCTCGGCAAGACTAATGTCGAAATCCGCAATGTGATGATTCTTGGTGCCGGTGCGGTGGGAGAGATGGTGGCCAACGGAATCTGCCGTCAGGTCGAGACGGTCAAGGTTATTGACTCGGATCGCCGCAGATGTATGGAACTCAGCGAGAATACTGATGACAACGTGCTGGTGGTCAATGGGGACGGCCGCAATTCCGACTTCCTGCTTGAGGAGAACATCAGGGACTTCGATGCCTTTGTGGCGGTTACCGGCAATGACGAAGCCAATATCCTTGCCTGCGTCGTGGCCAAGAAATTCGGAGTGGGCAAGACAGTGGCCGAGGTCGAGAACATCGAGTATATCAGGCTGGCTGAGGAAATGGGTGTCGATACCGTTATCAACAAAAAGCTCATAACAGCCGGAAAGATATTCAAGATGACATTGAGCAACAAGGTCAGGTTCATCAAGTATATGAGTGGAACGGATGCGGAAATCCTTGAATACATTGTGGCTCCGGACAGCATTATTACCCGCAAGGCATTGAAAGACACCGAATTCCCGAAGGATGCCATCGTCGGCGGCATTATCCGTGGAAACGAGTCACTCATTGCGGTGGGCGACACTGTGATTGAACCTTATGACAGGGTTGTCGTATTCGCATTGCCGAAGGCCGTCAAGGCAGTTGACAGAATGTTCAGATAGACAATGGCAAGTTATCTCCAGATTGAGAATATCAGCAAGAGCTATGGCCCGAAGGTACTCTTCGAGAACATCGGCTTCAATATAAATGAAGGGGACAAGATAGCCCTCATTGCACCGAACGGAACCGGCAAGTCCACATTGCTGCGTATCCTGGCGGGCAAGGACAAGTCCGATTCAGGTGGAAAAATAACCTTTCTCCGCAATATCCGCATTGCTTTCCTGGAACAGGAATATGATTTCGACCCGGAGAAGACGGCGTTCCGTCAGGTCATTGACGACAGTTCGGCCTATATGGAAGGGCTGGACGATGATGGAATTTTCGCCTACGAACTCAGGGTGAACAAGTTCCTGTCCAATTTCGAGGTAGACAAGGATAGCCTGATGAAGAATCTTTCGGGAGGTGAGGTGAAACGGGTCGCCCTCGCAAGGATGCTTGCCTCTGATGCCGATTTCTTCATAATGGACGAGCCTACCAACCATTTGGATATCAATGCAATAGAATATCTGGAGAATTATCTCGGACATTCCCGCAGCACCCTCCTGATGGTCACCCACGACCGCTACTTCCTCGACAGGGTCTGCAATACGGTACTGGAACTAGACCACGGCTCCGTCTATGTTTACAGGGGCAATTACCAGAATTTTC
>JBJEBP010000323.1:0-5390 GCA_051870135.1 Candidatus Cryptobacteroides sp.
CAGGAGTCAGCTGGTCGAAGAACAAGATCCGTGTCCAGCTCAGTTACGGACGCAACCGTGCAGGTTACTTGTGTTCCGGAGGAGTATGCAGGTACAGCCCGGCCTATACAGGCGTGAACCTGCTTCTGACAGCAGCTTTTTAAACTTTGCAAAGCTATGAACAGTAAATATATAAGTTTATTCCTGGGAGGACTCCTCGCCATCTTCTCATCCTGCAGCCTGACCGGTGAAGAGTTCGGCCTGGCAACAGATGATAAAGACGACGTAAGCGGAGACGCTGAACTTGTCCTGTCCCTGGACCAGAACATAATCACTGCCGACGGGAGCAGCAGCGCGCGCCTTGTGGTGATGTACGGTGGCGTTGAGGTTACTGATACAAAGTCGGTAAGCGTGTATCAGGTGGACAAGGACGACAAGAATGTCCCTGTCAGCTTGCCTGACCTGCGTTTTTCCACTTCGACTCCGGGCACCTATACTTTCTGGGTAAGCTACAAGTCGAAGCTCAGCAACAAGGTTACTTTGATGGCAGTATCTCCTTCATTGGACATACCCGGCCTTCCGGAAGACCCGCAGCCTTTCAACTTTTCTTTCCGTAAGCGTGTCTTCATAACCCAGTTCACCGGAACCGGCTGCGGCTATTGTCCGGGAATGATTAAGCTCCTGCGCAACTTCAAGGAACAGGAAGCATACAAGGGCAAGGCCGTAATCGCAGCCTGCCATACGTACAACAATACTGACCCGATGTATCTGGCCGACCATTATTCCATTGCGAACAATGTTTCCGGCTATCCTTCGGTGATGCTCGACCTGACAAACTCGACAATGATGAACACAGTTGACATTTCCGTGTTCAACAGGGTGGTTGACAGTCAGTTGGCCATTGCTCCGGTTGCCGGTATCTGCGCTACTTCGGTTGCGGAAGGTACCCAGTTCGTCGTCAATGCTGGTGTAAAGGTTGTCGGGGAGGGCAAGTTCTACATTGCCGCCTGGCTTCTTGAGGATGGAATCGAGGCAAAGCAGTCCAATTACGGCTTTGCCGGGGATTACTCCGTTCACGACAATGCCGTCCGGGATATACTCGGCTTCAATCAGGAGAAGAGGAAGTATATCGGCTTCGAGCATTCTGCCTTGCCGGGTGAAACCCTCACGGAGGAGTTCAAGTTCACCCTTGATGAAGAGTGGAAGCTCGAGAATACCCACGTTGTCATATATGTATGCATTCCTAATGGAACCCAGTATGCTGTAAACAATGTGATTGACATTCGTCCTAACGAGACTCTCGCATTCGAATATTCAGAATAATCAATTGTTTATCCGCAATTCGTACAACTGTCTCGTCATGCCCGGCTTGACCGGGCATCTCGCCTACAAACAAATAGACAAATAGAATAGGCAGTTCTTTACGAAAGATCCCCGGTCAGGCCGGGGATGACGCTAAGGTCAATAAGTTGTTCTGTACGAATTGCGGATAATCAGTAATAATCACGTTATGCCCAGATTTGTCGGGGGTGACTGCAAAGTCACTCCCGACTATTTTTTACAGCTATAGTTAATTTCTTGGAAATTCACTATTTTTGCTGAATAATACTAAACTTTAACTATAATGAACAAGTTCTTGTACAAAACATTGGCTGCAGCCGCAGCCATGGCAATGGCTGGAGGCCTCGCTCTTGCCCAGGAAAAGCCTGAAAAACAGGTCTATATGGCGGCAAACGCCCATTTCGATACCCAGTGGAGATGGAATGTGCGCCAGTCAATCGGGGAATTCCTTCCCAACACACTCTACCAGAATTTCGCATTGATGGAGCAGTATCCGGACTACAAGTTTTCCTTTGAAGGAGCTGTAAAGCATTACTGGACAAAGGAATACTATCCGCAGCTCTACAGCACTCTCGTAAAGTATGTCAAGGAAGGCCGCTGGTATCCTGCAGGCGCGTCCTGGGATGCCAATGATTTCAATGTCCCTTCTTCCGAGTCCAACTTCAAGAACATTCTCCTTGCCGAGGAGTTCTACAAGAGCGAATTCGGAGTGAAGTCCTACGACATTATGCTCCCGGACTGCTTCGGATTCGGTTATGCCCTTCCTTCCATCGCTTCGCATTGCGGCGTGTTCGCATTCCACACACAGAAACTCGAGTGGAGAAACAACCCGTTCTATGACGGCGGCAGGAAATGGCCTTTCGAGTTCGGTATCTGGGAAGGCGTGGACGGAAGCCGCATACTGATGGCTCCGAACGGCTCAGGTTACGGTTGGAACCCGGACAGTGACATCTCCGATGACCAGGGTCTTATGGACAAGGTCAATGCCTCCGCAGTAGGGGCCGCTCTCCGTTACTATGGAACAAGATCTTCAAGACATCACGGCGACCAGGGCGGTTCCCCGCTCCCTTCCGCTGTCGATGCTATCGCTTCCAGCATTCCGAATGCCAAGAAATACGGCATCCGCTTCGCCACTACCATTGACATTTTCAATGACTACAAAGATGAATTGACCGGCAACAAGCTTCCTGTCTTCAATGGCGAACTCCTCATGGACGTTCACGGAACAGGCTGCTACACCTCCAACACCGACTGCAAGATGCTGAACCGCAGGAGTGAGCAGCTCGGCCTCGCAGCGGAGGGAAGCGCGGTGATGGCTGACTGGCTCGGTGTCATCGACTATCCGAAATACACCATCAATGACGCATACCGCCGCTTCATTTGGCACCAGTTCCACGATGACCTCCCGGGAACCTGCATCACCGAGGCCTATACCTATACCTGGAATGACCAGATGCTGTCCCAAAATATGTTCGCAGGCGTAGTCGAGTCTTCAATGTCGGCTGTTACCTCGCTTATGGATACCCGTGTCAAGGGTGACGCTGTTGCAGTTTTCAATCCTGTCACCGCCGCCAACGGGGATATTGCCCTGGTCAACTACACCCTTCCTGCAGGCTGCAAGGATGTCAGGGTATATGGCCCGGACGGAAGGCAGGTCAGGACACAGGTTGTGTCAAGGGACGGCAACGTAATCACATTGGCCCTTGCATCCAAGGTCCCTTCAATGGGAGTTGCAGTATATGATTTCCGCCCTGTGAAGTCCTCTGTATCAATGAAATCTGCGATTCGTGTATCTTCCAATACAATTGAGAATGCCGTTTACAAGGTTACTGTCGGTGAGGACGGGGACATCTGCTCCATCATTGACAAGCGCTGCGGTCGCGAGCTCGTGGCCGAGGGCAGGTCATTCGGCTACCAGATTTTCGAGGAGAACACTTCAGACAACTGGCCGGCATGGGAGATTCTCAAGTCTGTCATTGACAAGGAGCCTGTGAAAGTTGATGCTGACGTGCGTGTGACCATCGAGGAGAACGGTCCGGTAAGGGGAGTGCTCCGCGTTGACCGCAGATATGGCGAATCCACATTCACCCAGAGGATTACACTTTATGACGGGGCAGAGGACGACAGGATTGACATAAGGAACAATGTTGACTGGAAGTCTCCGCGTACCCTCCTCAAGGCTGCCTTCCCGGTATCATTCAATGCGCCTGTGGCAACCTACGACCTTGGTCTCGGCCAGATTGAGAGGGGCAACAACACTATCACCGCATACGAGGTTCCTGCACAGCAGTGGGCTGACATCACCGCCGAGGATGGTTCTTACGGCATTACCATAATGAATGACGGCCGCTACGGCTGGGACAAGCCGGATGACAATACATTGAGGCTCACCCTTCTCCATACTCCTACCGCTGACAGGGGATATGGCAATGAGAAGACAATGGACCTCTCCGCCCACGAGTTCACCTACTCGATCAGGGGCCACAAGGGTGCTCTGGATGCAGGCAGGGCAACTCTTTCCGCCGACAGGCTCAACCAGCGCAAGGCCGCATTCTCCGTTCCTTCACATACCGGCAGCCTCGGAAAGACATTCTCGATGGTTTCCACCGATTCGGACAATGTCAGGGTACGTGCTTTCAAGAAGGCTGAGGATGGTGACGGCATCATTGTCAGGGTTTACGAACTCTCCGGAGCAGAGTCTTCAGCAAACGTAAGGTTCGCATCCTCAATTGTTTCCGCCGAGGAGACCAACGGTATCGAGGAGCAGAAGGGCGCCGCTTCGTTCAACGGACAGTATCTCAATGTCAAGCTCGGCCGCTTCGCCCCTGCCACATTCCGTGTCCGTCTTGCCGCATCTCCGGCCAAGGCATCACGCAATGAATACACCGGCATTGACCTGCCTTTCAACAAGGTGGCCATTTCTTCCGACGCTTTCAGCGCATTCGGACACATGGACAAGGACTGGCATTCATATTCAGCCGAGCAGCTTCCTGTTGACTTCGTGTCCGGCGGAGTTCCGTTCGCATTCGGAAAGGCTGATTTCAACAATGCCGTAGCCTGTGACGGTCAGGCAATTGCATTGCCGCAGGGCTGCACCGGAGTATATCTCCTCGTTGCTTCAGCCGAGGGAGACCGCAATGCCACATTCAATGCCGGCAATGATGTAAATCTCTCAGTACCATATTATTCCGGCTTCTTCGGAGGCGGCAACTGGGATGATTACAAGGCATTCCTCAAGGATGGCGACGTGGCCTGCGTAGGTGGTCACCGTCACGATTCCAGGATTCGCAACGAGGTCTATGAGCATACCTATATGTACAAGGTCTTCATTCCTGTCAAGGCAGGTGCCACCGAGCTCAGGCTCCCTTCCGACAAGGCTGTGACAGTATTCTCCGCAACTGCGGTCAAGGCTCCGTTCCGTGACGCCGAGTCTGCTTCCGATATGGTTCTCCATCTCGAGAGGCTGTAGTTCGTGCAAGCCTGACATCCCTCGAAAGATTGTCATTTCGCAGGAGATGCGACTCTTGTCATTTCGCAGGAGATGCGACTCTTGTCATTCCGCAGGAGATGCGATATTTGTCTTTTCGCAGACGATGCGATATTTGTCATTTCGAGCGCAGTCGAGAAATCTAATGCGAGAGGCTGACCCAAAAGGTCAGCTTCTTTTTTTGACTGGGAGGTTCAGGAGGGTAACATTCGGAAAACTGAATCCCTCCCACTTCGTGGGCACCCTCCCGTTCACAAGGCCACGGGCGGCCATGGTTTTCCGAACGTCACCCTTCTGAACTTCGACCTTATCCGTGATGCTATTCTTCAGGATGTCGTGGATCATAAGGATGTTTCCATTGCGGAGGTTGCGGAGAGACTTGGAGGGCAGTATTCTTACAAAGTCATTCGGAAAATAGTATTGTCTCTTCTGGAAGAAGGCATCGTTCAACAGTCTGGTAAAAGTCGTTGGACAAGATTCATCTTGGTTGAATAATTTATAAATGCCCTAAAAAATGCGGAATAAAACGTAACTACTCAGGTACCCCGGCCATAAGCTAAAGGCCATGGCAATTGATAAGTAA
>JBJEBP010000324.1:0-5320 GCA_051870135.1 Candidatus Cryptobacteroides sp.
GAGACCACGGCAGATGCGAACTTTGAGTAGAAATCTTCCACGCTGTCAATGCTAAAAGCATCCAGATAGCAGACTTTGACATCATCTCTCTCGGACTCCAACTCATCCATTGCCATCTTGACAAGCGACGATTTCCCCCATCTTCTCGGTGAAATCAAGGAGACATTGATGCCTGAAAAAAGCATCTGTTTAAGGGAAGCCCGTTCTGACTCACGGTCAATGAAATTTTCCTTTGTAGCCAGAGTTCCGTATTGGAAAGGAGATTCTATCATAAGTCATCATTAATTTCCACAAATATATAAATAATACCTCAATGTATTATACATTTATGTATAATTTTTAACAATCATTCGCTCCGGAGCGACTCCACCGGGTCGGAAAGCGCGGCGGAAAGGCTGCGGAGGGTTACGACAATGACAGTGACGAGCAGCACGGCAAGCAGGGCCAGTGCGAATATCCACCAGTGCATCGGCATACGGTAGGCGAAGCCCTTGAGGTAGGCGTCACTTATCAGCCACGCCACCGGCATCGCGATTACGGAACAAACCAGCACTATCCTTGCGAATTTGGCATTGAACATCCTTAGAATATCCTCGACGGATGCCCCGTTGACCCGCCTGATACCGATTTCCTTGCGCCTGTATTCAGCCTCGAACATCACCAGCCCGAACACTCCCATCAGAGAAATGACAATGGCCAATATCGTGAACAGCAATATGATACGTGACATCCTCCTCTCCCTTCCATACTGCGAATCCAGCTTGCTGTCGAAGAAAGTCACCTCTATTTCATCCTTGGCAGTGGACGGGTCCAATTCATTGAGCTTGGTCTTGACCCAGTCAATGACGGCAGGGATATCGGCACCCGGCCGGGTCCTGATATAGAGCGTGTTGAGCAGCTTCCAGGAATTCCTTCCGAAAATGTAGAGGGCGAACGGCTCCACTCCGTCTGAGAGTGCCCTGTAATTGAAATTCCGGCATATTCCGACAATGTCGGTTTCCGCCTGATGGCCCATCATCTTGTCCTCCAGTGTCAGTCCGAACTTGTCGCGCGCGGCCTCATTGAAAATGAACACGCCGTTCTCGCAGAACTCGTCGCTTTCGGTGAAATCCCGTCCTTCGACAATGTCAATGCCCATGAAACTGAGGAAGTTCCACTGGACAGGATAGCATTGGAAATTGATTTGCTCGCCCTTGAACTCGCGGCCCCAGCCCATCCTGCCCGGAGAGACAATGTCGCCGTTGGCAAAGGTCACATCCTTGATTTCCGGATTGCCCTTCAGGGCGGAAGACGTCGTCCTCCTCATATTTGCGATTTGCGGGGAGGTATAGACCTGAAGCAACTGGCTGCGGTCGAAGCCCATGTCGTAATGCAGCATGTACTGCCTCTGCATTGTTATGAAGCAGGCGCAGATTATCAGCACAATCGAGACGGCGAACTGGAAGCCTATGAGGCCGATCCTGAACGCCTTGCCTTTCGATGCCGTCCCGAAACTGCCCTTGAGGGCGAAGGCCGGAGAGAATGAGGTGATGTAGAGGGCCGGATACAGCGAGGAAACGATGGCGAGGACAATGCCGCCGGTTGCTGTCCACAAGGCTATGCCAATATTCCGGCTTAAAACTGCGCTACACGGAATCAATGATGCCAGTGTGCTGCCGCAGAAGAGTTTGACAATGCCGGCCGCCAGGGCAAGTGCAATGACAATCATAACCACCGACTCAGAGACAATGCCAAGTACCAGATTGGCACGGGACGCACCGAGTATCTTTCTGGTATTCACTGACTTGAGTCGTACCGGAACCAGGGCGAAGAAGAAATTGATGAAATTGATGAAAGCTATGGCAATCACGAGTATGGCAATGGCGAAGAGCGTATAGGTCGTGGTCTTGCTGCCGCTTAATCCCGGGCTGGAGAGTGTCTTCTCGAAATAAGTATCCTCCAGTGGGAAGAGTTTGACCTGCAACCTTGACCTGGCCTCTTCTATATCTTCCCCGGACAATTCTTCACCATCTTCCCCCGCAATGTTGAAGTATGTTTTCAGGATAAGGTCAAATGCCTGCTGTTCAAACATTTCCTTGTCATCCTTGGAACGGAGCTTGACGAAATACGGATAACTCCACTCGCTGAATTCCTCAATGCTTTCGTCACCAAGGTTGGTGATGCAATTCACGCCGCCCAGATCGCTGTTGGCCGGGAAATGCCGGAAGATTGCCGCAATGTAGTATTGGTTTGTGACACCGTCGTTGCCACGGCTGTAGAGGACATCGCCGGCGTGCAGTCCAAGTTCCTCGGCCTTGGTATCGGATATGAGCAGGTCTTTCCACGGAGCGAGATGGTCCATGCTGCCTTCCACGGCCTCGAAGCCGAAGACCTGCAAGGCTCCCATTGAAACTTTGCCGAAGTCCACATCGAAAGCTCCGCTTCCGTCGGCATTGCGGCTGAAGCGGCTCCTGTCTTGTCCGAGGACGGCGGTGCAGCCGCATTCCACGCAAGGGACGTTGGTGATGGCCGCCTCGCACAGCGGTCTTGACATCCAAGGCATCCAGTTGCCGGGGGTGTACCAGTCCGGCATTGTCACTACGTAAACTCTGTCGGAGTCCTTGACCTTGTGGTTGTAGCCCAGGTCGTAACTGACCTGGACCATTATTATGTAGAGGGCGGCGAAGGCCATTGCCATTCCTATGATATTCAGCAGTTTGGAGACCGCTCCGCTTTTTCCGCCGGTTATGTTTCTTATTGACATTGTTATTTGTATTTAGATTTCTCGACTCGCTTCGCTCGCTCGAAATGACAGTAACGATTCTTCTGCCATCCCAATCAGATGTCGTTTCTTCTGTCGACCAAGACCGCAGGCTTCCAATTGTCATCTCGACCAAGGCCGCAGGCTTCCAAGTGTCATCTCGACCAATGCCGCAGGCTTCCAAGTGTCATCTCGACCAAGGCCGCAGGCCGCGTGGAGAGATCTACTCCTTCCGCAGCGTCTCGACCGGATTGGCCCGGACCGCCCTGAACGACATGATGACCACAATGGCGAGGGTAAGCACCGCAATAAGCAGGAAGGCAGCGACGAACTCCATTCCCGAAATCCCGACCTTCTCGACAAAGCCCTCCTGCCATCTGTCAATGGCAAGCCAGCCGAGCGGTGCCGCAATCAGGAAGGCCACGACAAGCCTTGCCGAATACTTCACAATGCTATCCCTGACCAGAGGCCAGTTGTCCGCCCCGTAAACCTTGCGTATGGCAATGTTGCGCCTGCTGTATTGCAAGTCAAGCAGCACCTGTCCGAATATGCCCACAAGGGAAAGGATGGCTGCCAGCAGGGTGAACAATGACACCACCTTCTCCTGCTTGATTTCCGGTTCGTAAAGTTCGCCGAGAATATTGTCATAAAGCTTGACATCGAAGAGATAGGCCGGATCCATCTCAAGCAGCACTTCGTTGATTTTCCTCACGCATTCCCTCCTGTCGAACCCGTCCGCGAGCCTGATATAAGTCCAGGTCAATGAAGCATAATCCTCCGGAAGAGCAATATAGATGACAGGTGACACATCCTGCCTGAGGGAATTGATGCAGACCTCGCCGGTCTGGCCGATTATCTCAATGCCGTCCAATGCCCCGCCCTCGGACGTTTCAATCCCCTGGTCGGCCGCCGCCTTGTTTATTATCACGCTTCCGACACTCTTGTCCGACTCGGAAAAATCCCGGCCCTCAACGACAGGTATTCCCATCACTCTCAGGAAGTTGGGGCTGCAGTAGAACACGAATGTCCGGATTGGCTTGCCATTGAAATTATAGGTGGAGGTGCTATAGACATCCTGTCCGCCCATACATTCCATCGAAAAAGCCACGTCCTCGAACTCATCCATTGCCGAAAGCCTCTGCCTCAGCCAGCCGGCATTCCTGGCATAGTGGCTCTGGGAGATTTTCACCACTGCCACATTGTCCTTGTCGAAACCGTTGTCACGGCTGAGCATATACTCGTTCTGGCGGTAGATTGAGGTCACGAAGACCAGCAGCACGAAGGAAACCGCATATTGCAGCACCATCATCACCGTGCGGAAATGCTTGCCTGACAGCGAGTACTGCATGTCTCCCTTCAATGCGAACGCGGGCGGGAGGCTGGTGACATAGATGCTCGGGAACAATCCTGCCACCACTCCTATAAGCAATGCCGTCAATGCCGAAATCACGACCAATGCGACCTGTTCCGGGAACCTGAACGGCATGTCCACAAGCCCCTCCGACGCCAGTGCAGAACTTGTCGGGACAATGATGCACAGTGCCAGTGCCAATGCAGCAAGGCTGAAGACCATGGCCTCAAGGACCAGTCCGGCCCGGAGCGACAACACGCTGCTGCCCAATATTTTACGAGTATTGATGCTCTTCACCCGCATAGGCGCGAGGGCGGTGAAGAAGGTGGTGTAGTTGATGCCTCCGATCAGGAGTACGACAATGGAGATGCAGACCAGTATCCACATCTGGCTCCGGCTTCCGTTCTTGTAGATGGCACTGCCCGCATCGGCGAAATATATCTCCTCCACAGGTGTCAGTTCAATGTCGGTCAGCCATTCGCTGTCCTCGTAATCCGTTGTCTCATTGAAGGTTCTCTCCACGAGTTCCTTGCTGACAGGGCTGTCGAGGAGGAGGTAGCAACAGAAGTTCGCCCCGCCGTACGAGCCTTTCTGCATATCTCCGAGATTGAGGAAGATGTCGTTGCAGATCTGGGAGTTCTCGGGAAAGTCCTTGTACACGGCACCTACGACCAGGTTCTGTCCCCTTTCTGCCCCGAAAATGTATTTCTCGTTGTGGGTGATTATCCTGCCAATGGCGGATTCATTGCCGAATAGTTTTCTTGCAAGAGAGAGAGGGATTGCGACTGACTGCATATCGGCGATGGCATCGGCATTGCCCTCAATGAATTCTGCGCCGAAGACCTTGAAAATTTCAGGATAGACGAGATTGACCTTGCTCTCGAATGGTTCCGTCAGCCGTCCGTCCTCGCTGGCCACATTGAAAATAATGCTGCCGAGGAAGGGGCAGGCGATGCTTCCGGCCTCGATGTGGGGCGAGCAGGCGATGATGTCGTCGGCATATCCGCGCGGAAGGATATTCCTGAAGATGTCATCCTTGTCAACCCCGATTTTGTCCACGCGGTAGATCCGGCCGGAGGTGGGATGGTTCCTGTCGAAGCTGCTCTCGTATCCGACCTGGACCATCAGGACCAGGAAGGCCGTGAAGCCCAATGCCAGTCCGATGAAGTTCATCACCATCGCCACCGGATACCTTCTCAATATTGCTAGAAAACTTTTCATTATTCCTT
>JBJEBP010000325.1:0-5311 GCA_051870135.1 Candidatus Cryptobacteroides sp.
GAAGTCCTATATCACCAAGCCGGAGCTCTTCATGCTTGACCTGCTCTCCAACTATCAGTGGGACAGGCCGATACACATGCTCAGCCAGGGCGGTGACATCAATATCGGGCTGAAGGACTACCTGATGTACGAGGGATTCTCAAGCAAACTCGTTCCTTTCAAGAACAAAATAGGCAACATTGACCCGGGCAAGGTTTCCGTTGACATCCTGTATGACAAGATGATGAACGTCTATAGCTGGGACGCATTGAAGCGTGATGACTATGACGTTGATTACCAGAACTATTACACCTTCCTCGGAGTGCTTCCGCAGAGGGAGCTCTTCGTGACCACCGCATCAGCCCTGCTCAAGGCGGGCGACAAGAAGAGGGCGCTGGAAATTCTGGACAAATGCCAGGAATCCCTGCCTGCCAATGTCTGGCCGCTGGAGTCGATTCCGCTCGGCTTCACCACCAATGACTATATGGTGGTCAATATGGTGAAATGCTATTATGATGCTGGATGCCCGGAAAAGGCTACCGAACTCGGAGGCAAACTCGGGGAGGAACTTCTCAAGTCGGCTGTATTCTATCTGGACTTCTTCGACTATGCGGACGGGGAGTTCGACACTGTCTGCCAGTTTATGTCCTACCTCATTGACGAGATGGAGAAAGGCGGGGACAAGGTCGTATCCAAGGGATTGAAAGACAGGCTTCTGGCATTGCTCCATTCCGTAAGCGGAAATTATGAAGAATAGCGTTTTATGAAGAATATAAGGAACTTCTGTATTATCGCCCACATTGACCACGGCAAGAGCACCCTTGCCGACAGGCTCATTGAGCTGACACAGACCTTGGGCGCGAGGGAGATGGAGAACCAGGTGCTGGACGACATGGACCTTGAGAAGGAAAAGGGAATCACCATCAAGAGCCATGCAATCCAGATGGAGTACAATTACAAGGGTGAGAAATACATTCTCAACCTCATTGACACTCCGGGCCACGTGGACTTCTCCTACGAGGTATCCCGCTCCATTGCCTCCTGCGAGGGGGCGCTTCTGGTGGTGGATGCATCGCAAGGTGTCCAGGCACAGACCATTTCCAATCTTTACCAGGCCATTGAGCACGGTCTGGAAATCATTCCTGTCCTCAACAAGATAGATATGGACTCGGCACGCCCGGAAGTGGTCACGGACGAGGTCTGCGACCTGTTGGGATGCAAGCCGGAGGAAGTGTATAAGGTATCCGCACGCACTGGAGAAGGCGTACCGGATATTCTGGATGCCATCGTGGAGAAGGTACCGGCCCCCCAGGGCGACCCAGAGGCCCCGCTCCAGGCATTGATTTTCGACTCCGTGTTCAATTCGTTCCGAGGCATCATTGCATATTTCAAAATCAAGAACGGCACTCTCCACACAGGAGACAGGGTGAAGTTCTTCAACACCGGCCAGGAATACACGGCAGACGAAATCGGCGTGCTGAAAATGAAGATGTGCCCTACCCAGGAGGTATCCTGCGGCAATGTGGGCTACATTATTTCAGGAATCAAGACTGCGGCGGAGGTCAAGGTCGGTGACACTATCACGCATATTGCCCGGCCTTGCGCAGAGGCCATCGCCGGCTTCGAGGAAGTGAAGCCGATGCTTTTCGCCGGAATGTACCCGGTCCAGGCAGACAAGTATGAGGAACTGCGCTCGACTCTCGAGAAGTTCCAGCTTAATGATGCATCGTTCGTCTATGAGCCTGAGTCATCACTGGCCCTGGGCTTCGGTTTCCGCTGCGGCTTCCTCGGTCTTCTCCATCTTGAAATAGTCCAGGAGAGGCTTTTCAGGGAGTTCAATATGGACGTTATCACCACTGTTCCGAACGTTTCGTACAAGGTTTACACGACCAAGGACGAGTGCATTGACGTGCACAATCCTTCCGGACTTCCTGCCCCGACCCTCATTGACCATATCGAGGAGCCTTACATCAGGGCGCAGATTATCACGAACACGGAGTTCTACGGACCGATTATGAAGCTCTGCATTGACAAGAGGGGAACATTGATGGGCGAGCATTACATCACGGCCGACAGGGTTGAACTCACTTACGAGATGCCGCTCTCGGAGATTGTTTTCGACTTCTACGACAAGCTCAAATCCATCTCAAAGGGCTATGCCTCATTTGATTACCACGTTATGGGCTACCGTCCGGCCAAACTTGTCAAGCTTGACATCCTCCTTAACGGAGACCCGGCGGATGCGCTTTCTTCACTGATTCACGAGGATCACGCCTACGACTTCGGAAGAAAGATCTGCCTGAAGCTCAAGGACTTGATTCCACGCCAGCAGTTCGACATTGCAATCCAGGCGGCCATCGGAGCGAAAATCATCGCCCGAGAGACGGTGCGCCAGGTCCGCAAGGATGTGACTGCTAAATGCTACGGCGGTGACGTGACGCGAAAGAGAAAACTTCTTGAGAAACAGAAGGAGGGAAAGAAGAGAATGCGCCAGATAGGAACCGTACAGGTGCCCCAGAGTGCGTTCATGGCTGTGCTGAAACTGGATTCTTAGGCAATGGGACTTAAAGTGGCCATACTTCTCACCGTTTTCAACCGGAGGGAGAAGACATTGGAATGCCTCGATATCTGCTACCGTCAGATTGACGCGATGAAGAGCGAGGGAACCTATGATTTCCAGATATATATGGTTGATGACGGGAGCAGCGACGGGACATCCGAGGCGGTAAGGGAGACCTTCCCCCAGACTGCTGTCATACGAAGCGACGGCGGGCTCTTCTGGAACCAGGGAATGAGGCTGGCCTGGAACACAGCAGCTCTCCAATCCCCTGATTTCTATATCTGGATCAATGATGACACCTTCCTGGAGCAGAATGCCCTGAGCACCCTGATGGAGACATCCAACTTCCTGAAACACAAAGCAATAGTAGTAGGCACAGCCAAGGATGCGGAAGGCAATCTGAGCTATGGCGGCAGGACAAAGTTCGGCAAGGTTGTGACTCCCGACCCTACCATTCCTGTCCCCTGCTGGACATTCAACGGCAATCTCGTGCTGATTCCATCCTACGTTTACCGTATTCTCGGCAATCTGGACGAGCACTATCAGCATAGCTACGGTGATTTTGACTATGGAGTGAGAGCTGCGGCAGCCAACATTGTACGTGTCGTTGCCCCGGGCATACTTTGCGAATGCAACCGGAATCCCGGCATACCCAAATGGAGGGACAGGAATTATCCGCTTCGTGACAGGATTGCAAGCCTCCACAGCCCGAAGGGCCGGCCGCCGAAGGAGCAGTTCCGCTATGATGTCCGCAGCCGTGGATTCCTCTTCGCATTGATTCACGGACTTTCGGTAGCAATAAAAGTATTCTTCCCCAAAAGGAACAATGATGAATAAGATTTCTGCATATATCAAATCAATGAGACTGAGGACGTTGCCTCTTTCGCTTGCCGGCGTCTGCCTCGGTATCATGCTGGCATACGCGGATTACCGCTTCAGCCTTTCAACGGCACTCTGGATAATGCTTACAACCGTCTGCCTCCAGATTCTCTCCAATATTTCCAATGAGCTCGGCGATACCCTGAGCGGAGTGGACGGAGAGCAACGCATTGGCCCGCAATACTCTCTCGGCGAGGGTGGACTGACGGTCCGAAATATGAAATGGTTCATTCTCGTGATGGCCATCTGCTGCATTGGAAGCGGCCTGATGATGATAAAGAGCTCTTTCGGGACCCTGTTCTCATTGGAATCAATCTGCCTTATGATGCTAGGAGCCACAGCTATGGGAGGTGCAATCAAATACACTCTTGGAAGAAACCCATACGGATACAGGGGACTGGGGGACATATCGGTATTCACCTTTTTCGGCATTGTCTCCGTACTCGGGGCCTATTTCGTGGCGGCAAGGGAGATTCCGGGCTGGGTCATGGTACTGCCAGCCATAGCAATCGGCTGCTTCAGCGTCGCAGTGCTGAATGTCAATAACATCCGCGACATGAAGTCGGACGAGGGGCTGAGAATTACGACTCCTCTCCGGATTGGGGAGAGGAATGCGAAGATTTATCAGACCGCACTGATTGTCGTCGGATGGGTTTGCCTGCTGGTCTACAACCTTTTGAGATTCCAGGACCCGTGGCATTACGCATTCTTCATCACCCTGCCTCTTTTCGTCCTGCATCTTGTGGGAGTCTGGAAGAGAACCGGCAAGGACCTTGACCCAATGCTGCCGCTCCTGGTCTTGTCCACATTCGCATTGGCCCTTCTCATGGGCGGCGGTTATCTTATGTATCTAATTGAATTATAATACAATGAAACATCTCGAGACAATATGCGTCCAGGGAGGCTGGCAGCCGGGCAACGGTGAGCCTCGTGTTCTCCCGATTTACCAGAGTACGACATTCAAATACTCCTCCACGGAGGAGATGGCAGATCTCTTCGACCTGAAGAAGGAAGGTTATTTCTATACCAGGCTGGCCAATCCGACCAATGATGCCGTAGCGGCCAAAATCAATGAACTGGAGGGCGGTGTTGGCTGCGTACTGACATCCTCCGGCCAGGCCGCGAACTTTTTCGCAGTCATGAATATATGCCAGGCAGGTGACCATATCGTGGCAGCTAATGCCATCTACGGCGGCACATTCAACCTTTTCGGGGTAACGCTGGAAAAAATGGGCATCAGCTGCACCTTCATCAACCAGAACAGCAGCGACGAGGAAATCGAAGCAGCATTCACTCCTCGCACGAAATGCGTGTTCGGTGAGACTATATCCAATCCGGGCGGCGAGGTCTTTGACATTGAAAGGTTCGCGGGAATAGCCCACAGGCACGGTGTTCCGCTGATTGTGGACAATACATTCGCAACACCTATTAACTGCCGTCCTTTCGAGTGGGGCGCCGACATTGTTACCCACTCAACCACCAAGTATATGGACGGTCACGCCACCCAGGTGGGCGGAGCTGTGGTTGACAGCGGCAATTTCGACTGGAATGCCAATGCCGAAAGGTTTCCGGGTCTCTGCACGCCGGATGAGAGCTATCACGGCATCACCTATACAGAGTCGTTCGGCAGGAAGGCCTATATCACGAAGATTACCACCCAGCTTATGAGGGACCTTGGCTCAATCCCGGGCCCGATGAACTGCTTCCTCCTCAACCTCGGCCTGGAGACTCTCCACCTCAGGATGCCACGCCATTGTGAGAATGCGCTTACAGTAGCCAAATGGCTGAAGGCCAATGAGAAAGTGGCCTGGGTACGTTATTGCGGCCTGGAGGATGACCCGTACTACAGCCTTGCGCAGAAGTATCTTCCGAACGGTTCCTGCGGCGTGCTTG
>JBJEBP010000326.1:0-2004 GCA_051870135.1 Candidatus Cryptobacteroides sp.
AATCTCAAAGCTGGAACATTAGGACCGGTATGTTTGTTATTGTTTGCCATAGAGATCCGTTTTAGTCAATAATACCAAGTTCTTTGAGATATACGTCAATCTGGGCGTCCAAATCGGCACGCTTTGCTTCCAGTCTCTTTATCTCGGCCATTACTGCCTTGATATCAATCTCTTCCTCCTCCTCAAAAGTGTCAACATAACGAGGGATATTGAGGTTGTAATCGTTGTCCTTGATTTCCTGGAGAGATGCACAGTGGCTGTACTTCTCAATTTCGGTACGGTTGCGGTAGGTCTCAACAATCTTCTGGATGTGTTCTTCACGGAGTTTGTTCTGGGTCTTGACCTTCTCGAATTCCTTACTGGCATCAATGAAGAGGATGTTGTCGTCATCCTTGCGGCATTTCTTCATTACCAGGATACAGGTAGGGATGCTCGTGCCGTAGAAGATGTTGGCAGGCAAGCCGATGATTGCGTCGATGTAGTTCTTCTTCTCGATGAGGAACTGACGGATCTTGCCCTCGGCTGCTCCGCGGAACAGAACGCCGTGAGGCGCAACACAAGCCATTGTACCGCCGTCATTGAGGTGATAAATCATATGCAGGATAAAAGCATAATCTGCCTTGGACTTAGGTGCGAGAACTCCGGCCTTGCTGAAACGGTCGTCGTTGTTGAACTTATCGGCAGCTGACCAAATAGCTGAGAACGGCGGATTTGCAACCACGGCATCGAACTGTCTGTCTCCGAAAGCATCTGCCTCAAGGGTGTCACCGTTCTCTATATCAAAGTCGCTGTACTTAACTCCATGCAACAACATGTTCATGCGTGCAAGGTTGTATGTAGTATTGATTTTCTCCTGCCCGAAAATTGCATCTGCTTTACCGAGTTTTTGTGTTTGAAGCAACAGCGAGCCGGAACCGCAAGTAGGGTCATATACAGTACGGAGACGTGTCTTGCCTGTTGTAACAATTTCAGCCAGAATACGGCTAACTTCTTGAGGTGTATAAAATTCACCAGCTTTCTTTCCGGCTCCAGCCGCAAACTGGCCAATCATATATTCGTAGGCGTCGCCCAGAATATCAATATCGCTTGCCTCGCTGAGACCGAAATCAATGCCGTCAAGGGCAACAAGAACGTCGCTGATGAGTTTGTTCTTATCATCAGCAGTCTTGCCGAGCTTAGGTGATGCAAGGTCAATATCAGAGAAGAGGCCTCCGAAATCGTCACCACTCTCCTGCCCTATGGTGCTATCTTCAATCTTCTTAAGGCTGCGTTCCAACTGAGGAAGAATGTTCTCTTTCTTGTTGATAGCCTCAATGATTGAAGAATACAGATACTCAGGTTCAATGAAATAGCCAAGGTCATCGATACAGATTCTCTTGATCTCTGCCTTTAGGTCATCATCATCGCTTATCCATGCCTGCTTGTAGGTGACGCCGTCCTCGCTGAGCTGGTCATCTATGTAAAGTTCAATCTTTTCGGAAAGATACTTATAGAAAATGAAGCCGAGGGTGAAATACATAAAGTCACCGGCGGTCATGTTTCCTCTCAAAGTATTGGCTACCGCCCAAAGTTGGGTGCGGAGTTTTTGCTGCAGTTCTTCGCTCATATTATGTCAGTCTCTTAGTCCCAGTTAAACAAATCTATAATCTCACGCATCTTCTCCAATATGCGTTTTACCTTTGCGGAACGCAGCATGAGACCCATCTTGGTCTTGCGTACTGCCTCCTGGATGATTTCGGGCTTCTCGCGGCCCAGATAGTCGTATTCAGCAATGAAGTTGCAGAGGGCTTCCTCTTCTACTCCTTCATCCACGGCAAGGTCGTGCACTGCCTTGTTCTTCATCTTGAGGATGTATCGCTGAAGACGGCCTTCGAGGTCAATTGTGCCATCAGCCTTGGCCCTCTTGAAACCTTCCTTGTCATTATCCACTTCCTGCTTGATGAAGCTGTCAATGAGCAAGGTCTTCTTGCGCATGGTGGCGTCCTTGATCATGGTGTCAAGAAT
>JBJEBP010000326.1:2104-5308 GCA_051870135.1 Candidatus Cryptobacteroides sp.
TCCTGCTCGCTCAGAACGAGACCAGGGTCATCGTTGTCAAAATCCTCATATATCTGAATCTCAGCGCGTTTCTTAATGATTTCTCGGAACGCAAGGAGGAACTGCTTCTTGTCGTATTCACTCTTGAGAGCATCCACAGAAGCCATTGTAGGATAGTGCTCCAGGAATGAAATCGAGAGCTCGTTCAGCTGCTTCTTAACTTCCTTGAATGGCGGTCTGGTTACTGCTTCAACGCCGCCCTGGCTGAACAATTTGATTGATGAGTCCACGTTAACCTTCAGGTCGCGGAAACATAGAATCTTACCGAAACGCTTCTTCTCGTTCAGAACCCGGTTGGTACGGCTGAACGCCTGAAGAAGTCCGTGGTACTCCATATTCTTGTCCACATACAGGGTGTTGAGCTTCTTGGCATCGAATCCTGTAAGGAACATACCCACCACGAGCAACAAATCAATAGGCTCCTGATCCGCTTTGCGCTTCTTCATTCGCTCATTGATATCGTCGTAGTAGTTCTGGAAATTATCGGTTGTGAACGCTGTGCCGAAATTGCGGTTGTAGTCATCCATAATCTCCTGAAGCTCATCAGAAGCAACATTATCGGTCTCAAAGCCCTGATTCATGCCGGTCTTGGCATCATCCTGACTTGCGTTGGGAGCATAGGTGAAGATAGCAGCAATCTTGATCTTCGGTTTGAGTTCCTTGAAAATCTTATAATACTTCAAGAGCATCGGCACACTCTGTACGGCAAAAAGAGCGTTGAACTCACCGCCGTACGTTGACTTGCTGAAGTTGTTCAGGATAAATTCGGCAATCTCCTTCATCCTGATGTCGGACATCTCGTTCGCATCCAGCTTTCCATTGTAGTACTCAACAAGGAAGCCAAGGACGTTCTCATCTGCGATGGCGTCTTTGATCAAATACTTGTGCAGACACTCCCCAAACACATCATGGGTGGTAAGGTCCTGCTTTGCGTTCTCTGCGAAGATAGGAGTGCCGGTAAATCCGAATATCTGCAGGTTCCTGAAGAAGTGGACAATGTTCTTGTGGCACTCACCAAAGTGACTGCGGTGGCACTCATCAAAAATCATCACAACCTTCTTGTCTCGCATACTCTCGATGCGCTTGCTGTAGTAGTCCTTCTTGACTGCCGTATTCAGCTTCTGTATGGTTGTGAGGATGATTTTCTTGTCGGAATTGAAACGCTTGATAAGCTCGTAAGTATCCTCGGTAGCATCAACTGCGCCAGGCTCAAAAGCCTCATACTCTGCCTGAGTCTGGGTATCAAGGTCATGACGGTCAACCACAAAAAGTACCTTGTCTATACCGTCAAGCTCAGATACCAGCTGGGCTGCCTTGAACGAGGTAAGTGTCTTACCTGCGCCTGTAGTATGCCAGATGTATCCGTTCTTGTTGGTGTTCTGAACCCTGTCCAGAATCTCCTCCACAGCATAATACTGGTAAGGTCTCAGGACCATGAGGCATTTGTCGCCCTCGTGAAGCACGATGTACTTGCTGATCATCTTGCCAAGCGTACACTTGTCAAAGAAGTCGGCCGCAAACGTGCTCAGGTCGTTTACTGCCTCATTGTTCTTAAGAGTCCAGTTGAAAGTGAACTTGTAGCCGCAATTTGGATTGTTTGCGAAATAACGGGTGTTCACACCGTTGGAAATGACGAATATCTGGATATAATCGAAAAGACCGTGGAAAGAGGTCTTGTGATAACGCTGAATTTGATTGTAGGCCTGCTTGAGTTCCATTCCTCGCTTTTTCAATTCAATCTGAACAAGCGGAAGGCCATTCACAAGGATGGTGACGTCATATCTGCAGGTCTTGCGGCCTTCAACAGTAATCTGGTTGGAAACCTGGAACTCGTTCTGGCACCAATGATTTTTGTCAAGGAACTCTACCCAAACTCGTTTTCCGTCCTCAGTCTCGAGAGGGTACAAGTCACGAAGCTTCTTGGACTTCTCGAACAGAGTGCCACCCTCAAGATGGATGCAAATTCTCTCAAACTCCTTGTCAGTGAATCCAGTCTTTCCAACTGAGGCCAGTTCTTTGGCATTATGCTTCTCAAGTTGTTTCTTGAAGTTAGTATATAGGTTTGTTTCCTCCTTCAGCTCTACATATTCGTAGCTCATGTCCTGGAGGGTGGCAATCAAACCATTCTCAAGTGCTTGTTCGCTCTGTGCTGTCATAGTACTACTTCTTTTCTTTTTCCTTTCTCAGTTCAGAGAGAATCTTTCCGTTATAACTGAAATATTTCGGGCCCTGATAAGCTCCCGAATTGTTTTGCTTCTCCGCTGGAAGAAATGTTCCAGTAAAGGCAGACAAGCTGTAAAGACGGCCTTCGTGTTCCACCTTGTCATCGGTAGCCACCTTCACCGGCAGATTTAGTTCATCAAATATTATGGTGTCACCGACGTTGATGCCCACCATGTGAAACTTAAAAGGAGGTTTAGCTGTGCGTTTTTGCTTCTCAGCCTCGATGTTCCTGATGGCCTTATCCTCTTCCTTGCTCTTTGAGACTACAGGATTCCCGTCAATATAGAGAGCCAGTTCAGCATCATCAAGCAGGTCTGCAATGTCCCTCATGATATCCAATGCAACGCTAGGCGCAATATTGAAGAACTCTCGGTTCTGTCGGATACGCAAATCCGTCAGACGATCTATCTGCTTATGAATCTGCTTCTCCACCTTGTCAAACTTGCTTGTGTAGAGCGTTGCATATATTTCAAAAGGAAGAGGAACTGCAGTATTATCAAGCTCTTTTGACCTTACATCTACAGGACGTGAACTCTTTCCAATTTTCACCCAATCCTCACGAAAAGAGGGATTGGTGAGAATATAGACGTAACCTTTTACCGAGTCCATGATATTAAGTGATTGGAAAACTACATTATAACAAACTGTAAAGTTACGATATTTCTTGAAATATCGGTTGTCCAAAATGTCAACACCTATAAAAAGTGAGATTTGCCGAAGCTCTCATGCCCGCTATAGGCTCACGATTCTTTGCACGCAAATGATAACAGTCGCACATAAGAGTCTCAAAAATGAAGGCGGATATCGGACAAATATCGGACAAATTTAACAAAATCGCCCTCTCAGATATCTGAGAGGGCGATTTTCGTGATCCGGTTGGGATTCGAACCCAAGACCCACAGCTTAGAAGGCTGTTGCTCTATCCAGCTGAGCTACCGAACC
>JBJEBP010000327.1:0-5296 GCA_051870135.1 Candidatus Cryptobacteroides sp.
TGCCAGATTCTGAATATTCCAGATGACCAGGAATTGATTCGCCAGTATGTGGAGGTCCATTCGCACGTGTGGCCTGAAATCATTGAGGGCCAGCACGAAGTGGGTATTCTGTCAATGCAGATTTATGCCCGGGGGAATGTGCTTTTCATGATTGTCGATACCCGGGACGACTTTGACTGGGACAGGGACATGGCCCGCCTGTCCACTCTTCCCAGGCAGGCTGAGTGGGAGGCCTATGTCAGCCGTTTCCAGGGCTGTGACCCCAATGCCGTGTCCACGGACAAATGGCAGAGGATGGAGTTGATTTTCGATTCCGAGGCATAGCAGTCCCTACTGGACGCTTATCCAACAGTCTGGGCAGCGTGACTGTAAATTTTTGTAACTTATTAATTTTCAATACTATGACAATATTAATCATTATCGGTGTACTGGTACTTCTGGTACTTTGGTTCATCTCCGTACAGCGCAACCTCGTCAACCGTGACGAGATGTGCAAGAACTCCCTCAGCCAGATTGGCGTACAGCAGAACAGCCGTTGGGATGCCCTCACCGCAATCGCAGAACTCGTGAAATCCTACAACGAGCACGAGTACAATACCCTCAAGGACATCATTGCAATGAGGAAGACCATCAATGGAGGCAGCACTACTGCCGATGTCGAGAGCCAGGAGAAGGCGATTCAATCCACTGTTGCACAGATCAATGCGGTGGCTGAGCAGTATCCTGAACTGAAGGCGAATGAGAACTACAAGACTGCGATGGAGAGCGTCAATACATACGAGAACCAGGTTCGTATGTCAAGGATGGTTTACAATGACAGCGTGACTATTTACAACAGGATCATCCGTCAGGTACCTTCCAACATCGTGGCCAGCATGCTTCATTTTGAGACCCGCGAGTATCTCGAGGTTCCTCAGGAGAAGACTTCCATGCCTTCAATGAAGATCTGATCTATGCGTAGATTGTGTATGACTGCGGCGGGGCTGCTACTGGCGGCCCTGTCCTGTCTTGGTTATGATGCCCGTGTCAGGGATATTGACATCCAGGCAGTTATCCGGGATGACGGAGCGATTGACATTGTCGAGAAATGGGACGTATGCGTCGCATCCGGCACTGAGTGGTACCTGGTGCGCAACAATCTCGGTGACATTGTCATAAAGGATTTCAATGTCAATGACAATGTCCAGGGTCCCCTCCGCAATGTCGGCAGCTGGGACGTGGACGCATCCCTTCAGCGCAAGGCAGGGAAATGCGGAATCAATCCTACTGGCAGCGGGGTGGAACTGTGCTGGGGAATAGGGGAGTACGGCGACCATATATTCACGGTCAGCTATACCATGACCAATGCCTGCAAGTCAGCTTCGGATGCGGACTATCTCCATATCCAGTTCATTTCTCCCGGCATAAATCCTTCACCGGAACATGCCCGTCTTTCCATCAGGCTGGCTGACAGGCAGATAGATACTACATTTGCCCGTATTTGGGGCTTCGGATATGTTGGAACTACTGAGTTCTGCGAAGACGGGAGCATTGTCTTCGAGACAGACGAGAGTTTCAGCAGCAGGAGCTCAATGATTGCAATGGTCAGGTTTGACAAGGGTATCATCCATCCCGAGTCGAAGAGTGCCAGGACTTTCAATGAGGTCAGGAAACGTGCTTTCGAGGGCTCATCGTTCAGTCTGGAAGATGACGAGCCTTCTTTTGCGGATATTCTGGCCAGCGTGCTGTCAATTGCCACGTTCGTGCTTGCCATGTTCGGAATTTTCGTTGCAGTGGAACGCAGCAAGATGAAGAATATTCTCGGTCCGGAACGCAAGAATGGAATAATGTGGTTCCGGGATGTCCCTTACGATGGTAATCTCTTGGCTGCCAATGTCGTAGCTACTCTTGTCAAGGAGACTGGCGACAAGGGTAACCTGACTTCAGCAATGGTCCTCAGGATGATCCAGAAGGGGGCGCTTGAGGCAATCAGGAATGCGAAGGGGAAGGTGGACATTGCACTGGGCCCGCTGGACAAGGCCCAGGCTCTCGGTGCTAAATATGTGGAACTTCGGGATATCCTGAGTATGGCGGCAGGCGATGACGGTGTGCTTCAGGAGAAGGAGTTCAAGAGATGGGCAAGGAAGAATACCGACAAACTCACAGTCTGGAGTGATGCCAATGAGGCAGAAGGCCGTCGCTGGCTTACGACAGCTAATCTAATGCACGGGAACAAGTCCACGGAAGCTGGCATTGTCCAGGCACGTAATCTCCTTGGCCTGAAAAAATACCTCTCGGAGTTCACTCTCGTTTCCGAAAGGGAGACTCCGGAGGTAGTTCTCTGGCAGGATTATCTCACATTCGCGACACTATTCGGCATAGCGGACAAGGTCTCGGAGCAACTGAAGGAAATCAATGCGGATATTTACCGGGAGACTGTGGGTGATACGGATATCACTGTAAATGAGACTATTTACATGGCTCATTACATTTCCAGGGCAATGCAGTCCGCAATTCTGAACCAGCAAATTTCCTCTGCTGCGAATTCCTCCTCGCGCGGTTTCGGCGGAGGTGCCTCGTTCGGCGGAGGCGGCGGTTTCAGCGGCGGAGGATTCGGAGGCGGAAGCCGTTAGTTTGCGTCATTCCATATTGTCCGTAGTCGGGCGGAGGACTGTAAGCTGGAGAAGCAGGGCAATCCCCAATGCGGCGGCCATCAGGGCGAAACCGAGTCCGAGATTGCCCTGGTCGGCCCAGCGTCCGAGAACCTGGGTAATCACAGCGCCGAAGAACACGCCGGTCATATTCATTATGCCGTATGCGGTAGCCCTGTGCCTTGAGGATATGAATTGGCAGAGAATCGGCATATTGTTCGTGTCGAACATTCCGTAGCCTACTCCGAAGCAGACTCCGGCCCCGATTGCTGAGAACAGACCGCTTCCAAGACCGATGAATACCAATGCCGGTATCATCAACGCCAGGCCGATTGCACTGGTATAGATTCTTCCACGCAGGTTTCTCTTCACCCAGCGGTCGGAGAGCGAGCCTCCGATTAGCACCCCGAAGAATGAGGACACCGCAATGGTGATGGTCGAGAGCGGTCCTGCCTGCGACATCGGTATGCCGAGACTGTCAGCGAACAGGGTAGGAAGCCAGTTCTTCGTGGACCAGCCGGGCAGGGATGATGTGGCAAAGAAAAACAGTATTGTCCAGAAACTTATGTTGCTGAAAATGAGGGCGAAACTCTTCCAGACAGGCTCTCCTGCAACTTTTTCCTTAGCATTGGCTTCATCCGCCATTGTACTCTCCACGCTCCCGGCATTGCCTCTTCTGTCCTCCAGCAAGATGCCCAGCAATGCGGCATAGGCCACACCGACAATGCCGAAGCAGAGGAAGGTCTGCTGCCAGGAGAATGCAGCGGCAATAGTCGCCCCAAAGCCTCCCACGGCCTGTCCGAGATAGAGTCCCGTCATGTGGATACCCACGGCAAGGCTGCGGGAAGAGCCTGTGAAATAGTCGGCAATGAGGGAGAGCCCGGCCGGTATGTACAGGGCCTCACTTATGCCCATTATTGCGCGGAGTGCGTAAATCTGGTTGTATGTAGTGCAGAAACCCATTGCAAGAGTCACTCCTGACCACACGGCCAATGAGCCTATTATCAGCCATTTGCGGCTGATGCGGTCGGCGATTGCCCCGGCGAATGGGCTTATGCATCCGTATATCCAGAGGAATATGGCCATGAGACGGCCGAAATTGACTGCGGATTCCAGCTCGGCAATGTCAATCTGCATTGCTTCCCTCATCGTGGACAGCATCTGGCGGTCCATATAGTTGAGCAGGGCCACCACCCACAGCAGGCCCACCACAATCCATGGATAGGCTTTGGATGTCTTCAGTTTCATGACCGGGTTCCTTATAAGATGTTGCACCTTTCAAAGAAGCCTATTGCCTCGAGCTCCTTTTTCATTGAGGCTTCTTCCTCGTCCGTCATATTGCGGAACGGGACACGGTTCGGTCCGAGGTCAAGTCCGATAAGTTTCATTATCCTCTTGCCTCCGACAATGTTGCCGCGATAGTTGCAGATTACATTGATGACGGCCTGCGAGAAATTCTGCTTTTCCCTCGCTGTTTCAATATCCCCTTTTTCCCAGGCCTCAATGATGCCGGTCAGTTCGCGTCCGTTGTAGTTCGTGGTGCCTCCTATGCCTCCCCGGGCCCCGCCCTGGGCAAGACTCGGGAGAATGGTTTCGTCCTGGCCGTGGAGCATATCGTATTTGCCGTCCTTGTAGAGCCTGCATTGATTGTACTCATAGAGGCTTTCGAAGGTGTATTTGATGCCGGCGAAGTTCGGGATGCGCCCGTCCACTGCCTTAAGCATCTCAATCATAGGGAGATAGGCTCCGTTGAAGGCCGGGATGTGGTAATAGTAGAACGGGAGGGAAGGGGCTGCTGCCGCTATGGTTTCGCAGTACTTGACGAGTTCCTCCACACGGCCTATTTTCGGGAACGGAGGCGCCATCGCACCTATTCCCCAGGCTCCTATTTCTTCTGCGTCACGGGCCAGTTTCACGCTCTCCCTGAGACAGCAGCTTCCTACGTGGACAATGACCTTGAACCCGGCCGGAACGGCTGCCACCCAGGCTCTGGCAAGTTCCATACGTTCCTCAGTGGTAAGCATATAGCCCTCTCCGGAGGAACCGTTGATGAAGACGCCTTTAAGCCCGTTCTTCACGAGCATTGCAGCGTATGCCGGAATTACAGAGGGGTTGATGTCCCCGTTGGGATGCATCGGTGTGAATGGTGCATCGATAAGACCTTTGATCTTTTCCATTGTATAGTGTTATTAGTTGTAGTTGCTCTTTCTGCCTGATTTTGGTCAATCCTCTGTGCTGTCGGCAATGATGTCCAGAATCTCCTGGCCGTACTTGTCCCATTTCTGTTTGCCGAAGCCGCTGATCTGCATCAGTTCCTCCTTGTTAGCCGGCCTTTCCTCGGCTATCTGGACCAGGACTTTCTGGTGCATTACCATGAATGCCGGAACGTGGAGTTCCTCGTATTTCATTTTCCTCCAGGCCTTCAGGGTCTTAATCAGGCGTTCGGTCACCTCGTCTTCTATCACTGTGTCATTGTCCTGAGCCTCGCTTGTGCCGGTCGTCCCGCCAATTTCCTTCACCTCTTCCTTTGCCCTGGACGTTGAAATGATTCGTCTCACGTACGATTTCAGCGTGCCGGATTTTTGCAGTTCTGCTTCAGTGGCTATCCTTGTTCCGAGCTGCACCGAGAAGCCCTCCTCCAGTATTACGTTATAGAGATTCAGCCT
>JBJEBP010000328.1:0-5285 GCA_051870135.1 Candidatus Cryptobacteroides sp.
TACTCCAGATAGAGCGGAACTCCACGGTAGAGAACATTGAGGTTCATATAGCCGTAGGCGCGGAGGAACTTTGCCTCGGCCTTGAGCTTTGCCTTCTCGGAAGCCTCCATGTCAGGCACCTGGTCAATGTGTGTGATGGCGTCATTGGCCCTGAACACGAAGGTGTAGTAATACTTGTACATCTCGGAGAATGTACCGCTGGAAGGAGTACCGTTGCCGTAGCAGACTTTCTGGTTCTCATACCAGTTCTTGTCGGTGTCCATTACCGAGGAATATGCCTCATACATCACGTTCCAGTTGTCCTCATTGACAGTGGTGGAAGATCTTGTATAGAATTCATTGTAAATGCCGTTCACTGCCTGACGGGCCAATGTGGCCTTGCCCCAGACATTGGAAGAAGCAACCTGATAGGTACTTGTCAAATCCAGGGACTGGCAGGACGAAAGGGCGATGACCGCCGCTAATATTGAAATTAATGTCTTTTTCATAATAACGCCTGACTCCTGTTAGAATGTAACATTAAGACCGAACGCATACTGGCGCATTGTAGAGTATCCCGCCGTAGCACGCATTTCCGGGTCCATTCCCGGGAACTGGGTGATAGCGAAGAGGTTCTCACCTGTAGCGTAAACCCTGACCTTCTCAATCTTGGCCTTGCGGGTCAGGTCCTGAGGAAGGGTGTAGCCGATTGTGAGGTTCTTGAGCTTGAGATAGTCACCCTTGCAGAGGTGGAGTGAGGAAGTCGTCGAAGACTGGCTGTCGGTGAGGTTCACGAGACGAGGGTTCTTCGAATTGATGTTGGTACGAGGGTCGTCAGGGTTCTTCGGGTCGAAGAAATACCTGTCGCTCACGAGGCTCTGCGGAATGGCATATCCGTAGATGGTGTTGCTGGAGTTGGAAGCCTGCCTGTAGTAGTAGATTGAGAAACCGGCGGCACCTGCCCAGCTCATGGAGAAGTCGATACCCTTCCAGCCGAGGCTGGCCTGGAATCCGTAGTTGACCTTAGGGGTAGTGGACCTGTTCTGGAAAGCCGCGTCGTATGAGTTTCCGTAGAGACCGTCGCCATTGCGGTCAGCATAGATGTACTCTCCGTACCAGATCTTCTGCTTGCCTATGCCCTGCTGCGGGTAGAACTGGTATCCGGCCTCCATCATTGCCTTGAGCCAGGCCATGTCGTTGGTTGTCCTGATCATACCGTCCACAGGACCGCCATTGATGTCAGGAGTACCGTCTGCATTCCAGTACTTGCCGCTTCCCTTGTAGGTGTCAATCATATAGAACTCGTTGATCATGTGGCCTTCGAGAACCCTGTTGGTAGAACCGGTGGAAACATCTCCGAGGTTGGTCTTCCAGGTCTTCTCGCCGGTGACAGGATCTGTCTCCCAGCCTTCCTGGAGCTTGCCCTTGTACTTGCTGACCCAGTTCTTGTTGTAGGTCACGTTGGCTGACACGCTGTAGTGGAAGTCCTTGCCGACATTGTCGCGCCATCCGAGCTCGAACTCGATACCGCGGTTGGTAACCTCTGCGATGTTCTGCCTAGGAGCACCCGCATTACCCATCACCATATACATTGAAGGGGTGTAGAGAATGCCGTCAGTAAGCTTGTTATAGAAATCCACAGTACCGGTGAGCCTGTTCCTGAGGAAGCCGAAATCAACTCCGACATTGGTCACCGTCGTGGTCTCCCAGGTGAGGGCGTAGTTCTTGATGCTGGTGATGGCAATACCGTTGGTCAGGTCGTCAGTACCGAAAACGTAGTTCGCAGTGCCGTATGTGGACTGCCAGTCGTAGTTGCCGATGGCATTGTTACCGAGCTGTCCCCAGGAGAGACGGAGCTTGAGGTTGTCCACCTTCCTGGTCTCCTTGAGCCAAGGCTCCTCGCTGATACGCCAGCCGGCGGAGAATGAAGGGAAGAAACCCCATCTGTACTCAGGAGCAAACCTGGAAGATCCGTCGTAGCGGAAGTTGGCCTCGAAGAGGTACTTGCCGGCGTATGCGTAGTTCACGCGGCCGAAGTATGAACGGGAAGCGTACTCAGTTCCGTAACCACCTGACGCATAAGGAGTGGCGACAGCATTGAGGTCACCTACGGACACGTCCTGGAGACCAATCTTGGTAGAACTGAAGTCGCGGTACTGGAAATGCTCCTGCTCGTAGCCGACGAGGACTGCCACGTCGTGCTTGCCGAATGTCTGCATATAGTTGAGCGTAGTGGTGAGCTTCACCTGGTTCTCACGCTTGTTGTACATATATGAATACAACTCTGAAGGGTCTGCAGGTGAAATCACATAACTGTCATTCTGGAAATCATATTTTCCGTATGCGTTGTCCACGCTCATCTCCTCCTGGCGGTAGTCCTTGTAGTAAAGGTCTGTGTTCCAATGGAAATGCTTGAGGAAGGTCACATTGACATACCAGTCGGTGAAAATCTGGGTGTTCTTGGTGTAGCCGCGGCTGGTATTCATATCCCAGAGAGGGTTGTGGGCCTGAGGGTCCTGTCCGTATGCCTGGGGACCGCCGTAGAGGCCGAGAGACTCAGAATAAGGATAGATATCAGGGGTCATCTTCTGGGTGTTGAGAGAAGTGAGGGAGCCTACATTGCTCTTGTCCTGGTCAGTATGGTAGCCCCAGATACGGCCGCCGACCTTGAGCCAGTCGGTAATCATACCATAGACATTGACCCTGCCGAAATAACGCTTGTAACCGGTATTTTCAATGATACCAGGATTGTTGATATAGGACATTGACACATTGTATCCCATCGACTTGCTCTTTCCGCTTGCGGAGATGGAATGCTTCTGCATCATCTTGTTCTGGTAAATCTCTGACCACCAGTCAGTGTTAGGATAGGCCATATAGTTATAATAGCCTGAGTCAGCACGTCCCCAAGGATCTGCCTTGGCCCTGCGCCACTCGTCAATAGTGGACTGGCTGTACTGCGCGGCACCGCCAATGTTGATGCAGGACTCGTTGTAGAGTTCCATATAAGTGGCCATGTCGGACACCGTGTGGATAATCTTGAACGGCTGGTCGAATGAGAGGGTAAGGTCGTATGTAACCTCGGCCTTGCTCTCGGATGCGGAACCGTTCTTGGTGGTGATGAGGATGACACCGTTCGCTCCCCTGTTACCGTAGATGGCGCAGGAAGCGGCATCCTTCAGCACGTTGATGGTGGCGATATCGGAAGGGTTCACATTGCCGAGGCCCTGCTCCATACCGTCCACGAGAACGAGAGGTCCTGAGGAGTTGAGAGTACCTGTACCGCGGATGAGCATTGAGAAGCCCTCACCGTACGGATTACCTGAACCCTGCATCACCTGGAGGCCTGGCATTGAGCCGGCAAGGGCCTGGGTTGCATTGAACATAGGACGGGATTTCACGCTTTCGGACTCGAAGCTGACCGAGGATACGCTACCGGTAAGGTTGACCTTCTTCTGGACACCGTATCCGACAACGACTACCTCATCAAGGAAATTGTTGTCATCCGCAAGGACTACGTCATATACAGAAGCAGCCCCAAGTGTGATGGTATAGGTGGAATAGCCGATGCAGGCCACCTCCACGGTACGGGTCTTCTCCGGAACGCTGAGGACATAACGTCCGTCAACGTCGGTGGAGGTACCCACGGTGGTATTCGGAACAATGACAGAGGCGCCGATGACCGGCTCCCCGGCACTGTCCTTGACAGTTCCATTGATCTGTCTTGTACTATTCTGGGCGAACAGGCCTGTGGAAACAAGCAATGCCAGAACAGTAACTATAATAGTTTCAATTCTTTTCATATTGTTTCGGAAATAGTATGACTTATCTGAATGCGGCCATTACCAGGTTGACACTCTCCGCACTTTCGTCCTTCATTATTCCGAAAGACGGGTTTGTTGCGTCAATCCACCATCTGTTGTTGGTCCAGAACACATCCTTGCCCCTTTCAGAGCCGTCCTGGAGCAGGAGGTATGACCAGTTGTAGTCTTCAACCGTCATCACGTCGCTGCAGCCCATATCATTCATTACCTTGGCGAGCTCGTAGAGGGTGAGACCCCTGAGGTCGGAAGAACCGCCATCGTGGCCTTTGTCCACATTCTGGCCCTGGTTATGGGTATTCACGAACTTCTCCACTGCAAGGATTACAAGGTCACCTCTCTCGGTGCAGCCGACACCGATACGTCCGGTCCTCATCATATCGTGGGTAACAATCGGAACGCAGGCAGTCCAGTTTGTATAAGTGTTGGTCATAAGGCCTTCGCCGTAATATCTCCATTCCTCGTTGTAGATATTGTAATATCTGTCACCCTCAGCGGAGATGAGGCAGGAACCATCCTTGACAATAGGGAAGTAACCGCCGAAGGCAGCCTCAGGAGTCCAGACTTCGGCTCCGTTTCCTTTTGCGTCAGAATACTTGTAAAGGACTCCGTCAGCAGTGCCGGCAAGTTCCATTGAGGCCTTGTTGCCATTGAGAGCAAGCGCAGGGGCATAAGCCTTGTTGCTGCCGCCCCATCCGTCATTCCTCAGTATCTTGGTGATACCGGTCTTGTCCGGACCGTAGGCAAGAGGGCTGTAGTAAGTCATACCACTGGTGGAAGTGCTTCCGTCAAGTCTGTACCAGCCAGGGCCCTGTTCGCAGATGAAGAGGGTGTAGTCACGGTTCGAGCGTACCTGGGAAGACATCTTTGCCTCTCCTGAGACAAGATTGTTCTTCTCGAGGACCTTCATGTCAACCCTGCCTGCAGGAACAGTGAAGAGGTAGCCGACATTGCCGCTGTAGCCGAAGAGGCTCTCGGTAATGTACATCCTCATATTGCCGAACTGGATGTTGTACTTGTTCTGCCAGGTCTTGGTGGCCTCAGTCCAGGAAGAACCAAGTTCCACGACATTGGAAGGATTCGCATATATCACGTATGTGCGGTTCCTGCCCGCTGCGAGATCCTTGAGGACAACTTTCAGGCCTTCGCCGTTCGAGAAATCGACATCCTTGAAAATGGAAGGGTCTGAAACGAGTTCCGTACCCTCATTGATATCAACCTTCAGGTCAATGCCCTTGAGATCGGAAAGAAGGAAGGCCGTGGAGAATGTTCCGCTGTAGGTGTTGTCAATCCTGGAGCATTCAACAGTCTCTTCCCCGAGTGTAGCTGTTACAGAGTTAATCAGCTGATAAACAGAGCCTTTGACAGAATAGGAGACATTGTCCACTCCGTCACTGACTGTAAACTTGAAGTCATTCTTCAAGTTGGCCTCGAACCTGGTGTCCGACGGACTGGACATCTGGGCCCAGTTCTTCGCGAGCTCTA
>JBJEBP010000329.1:0-5283 GCA_051870135.1 Candidatus Cryptobacteroides sp.
ATGATTGACTTTCATTACAGCGACTCCTGGGCCGACCCGGGCAAGCAGGTAATCCCTGCCGCCTGGCTTGATCTCGACCTCAATGGACTCTGCAACGCCGTTTCGGACCATACCAAGGATGTTCTCGGGGCATTGAAGGCCGAGGGAATCGACGTAGCCTGGGTCCAGGTCGGGAATGAGGTCAATGACGGAATGCTCTACCACAAGGCTTTGGACGGGGAAAGCGGAGTCTATGCCGACTGGGCCGGAGGCTGCATCTCGAAGGGAGGCAAGGACAACTATATCGCCCTCAACAATGCAGGATACGATGCCGTGAAGTCAGTATATCCTGACGCCAAGGTCATTGTCCACATCAGCAACGGGCAGACCATCGGCACCGCCAAGTGGGTGCTGGACGCGTTGGGCTCCAAAGGCAAATACGACATAATCGGACTCTCCCTCTATCCTGGCGGAGGCTCCGAGGCGGAGAACTCCAACTGGGCCCCGAAGGTCAATGCCTGCATCTCCAACATTGGAACGCTTGCCGCAGAATACGGCAGGGACGTGATGATTTGCGAGACCGGAATGGATTACTGGTACGAGGACGTGGCCTACCAGATGCTCTCCTCCCTGCTGAGCAAGGCTAAGGCCGAAAAACGCTGCCTGGGAGTATTCTACTGGGAGCCTGAGACGGACAAGGAAAAACTCGGATACAATTTGGGCGCATTTAAGAACAGCATGCCTACCAGGGCTATGGACGCATTCACCGAGGCCGCAGGCAAATAAATAACCATATAGAATTTTGAGACAATGACATTGACAAGCATTATACTTACGGCCCTGGCAGCATTGCAGTTGACCGCAGCAGCCAATTCCTCCGCAACAACCCCTGCGCCGAGGAAAGAAACCACATTGACCGACTGGGAATTCCGCAAGGACCACGAATGGAAGGCCGAAGAGGGCTGGACCTCCGTCAAAGTGCCGCACGACTGGGCCATCAGCGGACCTTTCTCCAAGGAGAATGACCTCCAGGTAGTCGCCGTCATCCAGAACGGAGAAAAGCAGGCAACCGAGAAGACCGGCCGGAGCGGCGGCCTCCCGTACATGGGCAAGGGCTGTTATAGGACCTTCATTGACATTGACAATACTGACAATATAAGCCGCACCATCCTCTTCGACGGAGCGATGAGCGAGGCCCAGGTCCTGGTGAACGGGGAGAAGGTAGGAGAATGGCCTTACGGCTATAATTCCTTCAGCTTCGACATCAGCAAGGCTCTCAGGAAAGGAGCCAATGAAATTGTCGTCCTGCTGGAGAACAGGCCTTTCTCATCCAGATGGTATCCGGGTGCGGGACTGTACAGAAAGGTAAGGATTATCGAGACAAATCCCGTCCACATCCCTGTGTGGGGCGTATTCGTCACCACTCCGAAAATATCCGCGGAAGAGGCCGGAGTCAGAATTGCCGTCAATGTGGAAGGTGCCGCCGAGGGCGAGACCCTTCTTGTCAGGACAATAATCTCCGACAATGAGGGTCGCATTGTAGCCGAAAGGACCGACTCCCGCGCCATCTGCCACGGGGACCCTGCAATCCAGAATCTCATAGTTCCTTCACCCCGTCTCTGGTCGCCGGAATCACCGGTCCTCTACAATGCGGAGACGAGCATCATACGTAACGGAGAAGTCCTTGACAAGGTAGATAACCGCTTCGGTATCAGGACAGTGGAATGGATTGCCGACAGGGGCTTCTTCCTCAACGGGGAAAGGCGCATCATCAGGGGCGTATGCCTCCATCACGACCTCGGTCCGCTCGGAGCTGCCGTGAACAAGACCGCAATCCACCACCAGCTTAGAATGCTCAAGGATATGGGTTGCGACGCTATCAGGACATCCCACAATATGCCGGCGGAAGAGCTCGTGGAACTCTGCGACGAGATGGGCTTCATGATAATGCCCGAGACCTTCGACGAATGGGAAGTGGCAAAATGCGAGAACGGCTACCACAGATTTTTCAATGACTGGGCGGAGAAGGATGTCGTGAACATGGTCCGCCATTTCCGCAACTCCCCTTCAGTAATTATGTGGAGCATCGGCAATGAGGTGCCGACACAGTGGACTGCTGAAGGATACAAGGTCGCCTCAATGCTTCAGGACATCTGCCACAGGGAGGATCCGGGCAGGGTAGTTACCAGCGGAATGGACCAGTTCGACGCCGTAGTCAACAACGGCTTCGGAGCCAGGCTCGACATCCCGGGATTCAACTACAAGACCAGGAGGTACAATGAAGCCTATTCCAAACTGCCCCAGAACATTATCCTTGGTTCGGAGACAGCCTCAACTGTAAGTTCCAGGGGCGTTTACCACCTTCCGGGCCAAGCCCGCACGGACGGGAAGGTGCCGGAGGACTTCAATGCCCTCCTGGGTGCGCAGCTTATGCATCCTGACCAGCAGTCATCATCGTATGACAATGAGTATTGCTGGTGGTCCAATATCCCGGACGTGGATTTCGCAGCCGACGAGGCTTACGAGTGGATGACCGGCCAGTTTGTATGGACCGGCTTCGACTATCTCGGAGAGCCTACCCCATACGACACGGAGGCCTGGCCGAGCCACTCCTCGGTATTCGGCATCATTGACCTCGCTTCCATACCGAAGGACAGGTTCTACCTTTACAGAAGTGTGTGGAACAGGGACGAGGCTACCCTCCACGTGCTTCCGCACTGGAACTGGAAGGGCCGCGAGGGCAGGAATGTACCTGTGATGGTCTATACTTCCTGGCCGGCTGCAGAACTTTTCGTGAACGGAGTCAGCCAGGGCATTGTCAGGAAGGATACCACGCCTGTCAGCGAGTGGAAGGGCGTTCTCCCGGACGACAGGACATTGATGGGACGCTACCGCCTCATCTGGCCGGACGTAGTATATCAGCCGGGCGCAATCAAGGTTGTAGCTTATGACAATGACGGCCGTGCCGTAGCGGAGAAGACCGTCAGGACAGCCGGGAAGGCCTACACCCTGAAAGTCGCCAAGGATGACTGGAACGAGGGTGGCGCAAACTATACCGGAGCGGCTGACCCTGAACTCATATATTTGAATGTCAGCGTATTGGACAAGAACGGCAACATTGTTCCGGACGACACCCGCACTGTCAATGTAAAGGTTAGCGGCGCAGGCAGGTTCAAGGCTATAGGCAATGGTGACGCCACCTGCCTGGAGTCATTCCAGGAACCGCAGATGCATCTGTTCTCAGGCCAGCTCACCGTCATTGCGGAGCGGACCGGAGAAGGACCGATTACGGTGGAGGTATCAGCAAAAGGTTTGAAATCTTCTAAATATACATTCTAATGGATAATCAAGTACTGGACGCCATCAAGACAAGGCGCAGCATCAGGAAATACCGGCCGGAGCAGATTACGGATGAAGAACTGCTCACGGTACTCGAGGCGGGGACATTCGCACCGACAGGCAAGAACAGGCAGGACCCGTTCATAATTGCCGTACAGAATGAGGATCTCAAAAAGAGGCTCATTCGCATGAACGCGGAGATAATGAGCACTGACACGAATCCATACTACGATGCCCCGACCATCGTGCTGGTGTTCGCCCCGGCCGTGAAGGACAACAAGAATTCTGTCCAGGACGGCTCGCTCATCCTCGGGACAATGATGCTGGCGGCCCATTCCATCGGCCTTGCATCCTGCTGGATAAACAGGGAAATGGAGATGTTCGCCACTGAAGAAGGACTTGGAATAATGAAGGAACTCGGTATCCCTGAGGGATATATAGGTATCGGAGCCCTGTCTCTCGGCTATTCCCTCATACCTAATCCGAAGGCCCTGCCAAGGAAGGAAAACTATTACAAAATCGTGAAATAGCCATGGCAATCAGAATTGACCTTGCTAAAACCGTGAAGCCTCTTTTCTGCGAAAGCAAATGGTGGGGCGACCCGGATATGCCGGCCGATATGGAATATCCGATGATGAAGGTGGAGGGCGATGAGGATTATCCCCTCACCTTTGTCTGCCAGATTAGATGTGAAGACATTGCAGAACTCGACCCGGAAGGACTTCTCCCTCATGACGGGATGCTGTATTTCTTCGCCGCGGTGGACGAGTACGCCGGCTACGACTCCCCAGTCCATCTCGGGATTGGAGAATGGCCAAAGGGCTCAGTAATAATTAAATACACCAAGTCCATCAATATGGAGACCTTCCAGTCCTTCATTATGGTGGACGACGATGACCAGCCCGTCACGGATGAGGCATTGGAGATGAGCTTCAGCGCATGCGATGACCTTGCGGACGGAATCAAGCTTCTCGGCAGTCCATTCTTCGAGGAGGTACGGGAGCAATATCCTGACCACGTGAACCTGCTTCAGATTGACGGTGACGAGACGGCCGACATCAATTTCTATGACAGCGGAATGCTGAACATTATGGTCAGCCAGGTTGATCTCGCAAAGGGCCTGCTGAAAAGGCCGAAAACATATATGCATTCGTTATGAACATAGCAAAATTTCATTTCAATCCTCTCGAGGAATGCTGCTATCTGGTCTGGGATGAAAGCGGAGAGGCTGCTGTGATTGACCCCGGATTCTACGATGAACGGGAGGCGGAGGCCCTTTACGGAAAAATCCGGGAGCGGGGCCTGGCTCCGAAGATGATATTGCTGACGCACGGGCATTTCGACCATATTTACGGAGTGGCCGAATGTTCAAGGCATTATGACATTCCGGTGATGATGTCGGCGGACGACAAGGTCATCCTCGAGAACAATGGCTTCTTCACGGAAAACTTCGGGCTCAAGACTGCGGACGGCAGCTTTGATTTCACCCCGGTGTCCGAGGGAGACATTATAAAGTTCGGAAACATTGAACTTCAAGTAATTGCGACTCCGGGACACACTCCCGGCGGAGTCTGCTGGTACGGGGAAAAAGATGCAGTGCTGTTCTCCGGGGACACCCTTTTCGCCGGGGCTATAGGCCGCACGGACAATGCCTGGGGAGACTATGACAAGATGATTGTGGCAATAATGGACAAGCTCATGGGCCTGGACGGCCGGGTGAGCGTGCTTCCGGGCCACGGACCGGAGTCAAGCATTGCCTACGAGCGGACCCACAATCCTTTTCTCCAGCCATTCAATGAGCCCGGCGGGGACGAATTGGACTGGGATGCGGAAGGAATCGAGCTGGACGGTACAATACACTAGAAAAAACGCTATATTTGCAAAACTAAAAAATCTAACGATATGATATCATTTAGTAATGCTTAAAAAATAACTTGGTTCAATTGAGAGGTTTGACAAGGTAAT
>JBJEBP010000330.1:0-5273 GCA_051870135.1 Candidatus Cryptobacteroides sp.
ACTACAACGAATATGTCAACAAGAAATATAACCCGAAAAATATAGCGGAGGAGGATTAATCAATGAGAAAAGCGATATTGTCAGCAATAATTCCGGGCATTGCAGCCCTTGCCTTCTCCTGCTCAGTTGAAACTGCGCACCAGGTTCCTGACAGCGGGAAAATATCAGATGAGGCTGAGACTGCTGTCAAAGGGCAGCTTCTCATCAGGTTCGGCGAAGATGTAAGCGAGGCGCTTGACAAGGCGGGACTTACAAAAAGCAGTCCTGCTGGTCCTGCCACACGCAGCGGTATAAGCAATGTGGACGAAGTTCTGACCTTGCTGGAAGGATATGAGATAGAAAGGGTTTTCCCGGAAGACAAGCGGTCTGAGGAGAAAGCCCGCAAGGAAGGCCTGCACCTGTGGTACCTCGTCAAATTCGATGAGAATATACCATTGTCCAAAGCAGCTTCTGACCTTTCCGCCCTTGGAGAGATCCGGAGGGTGGAATACAACAGACAGCTTAAGCGCGCCTACAGCGGCAAATCCACGCCAATGAGCCTGACAGCCGTCAGAAGCGGTGTCCCGGGATATTTCAACGATGAATTGCTCCCATACCAGTGGAGCCTTGTCAATGAAGGGGCACTTAAGGAAACCAAGTTCGTCAAAGATGCTGACGTACAGGTAGAAAAGGCTTGGGAACTCTGCACCGGTGATCCTTCGATCATAGTCGCAGTGCTTGACGAAGGCGTGGACTGGTCCCATCCTGACCTCGCCGGGAGTATGTGGGTTAACGAAGGCGAAATCTGGCGTTCCCACGAGGACAATGACGGTAACGGCTATGCCGGGGACTATTACGGATACAATTTCGCAAGGGGCTCGGCCATCATTTCGACTGATGACCTGGCCGATACAGGACATGGCTCACACGTAGCCGGAGTCATCGGTGCTGTCAACAACAACGGTACCGGAATAAGCAGCATTGCGGGAGGAGACGGCTCCAAGCCGGGTGTAAGGATAATGTCCTGCCAGATATTCTCAGGAAACTATGCGGGCACGGTTCTGGACGAGGTAAGGGCAATCAAATATGCCGCAGACAACGGTGCCGTGATTCTTCAGTGCAGCTGGGGTTATGTATCAGGTTCGGCCAACCCTTATGAATGGACTCCACAGTATGGGGATGATGACAGTTGGATGCAGGACAATATGCTGGAAGCCAAGGCTCTGGACTATTTCATCCACAATGCCGGTTCTCCGGACGGAGTGATTGAGGGAGGAATCGCTGTCTTCGCTGGCGGCAACGAGGATGCCCCTGCGGCAGGCTATCCGGGAGCATACAAAGATTTCGTATCCGTGGCAGCCACAGCCGGGGATTTCACCCCGTCGGTATATACCAACTACGGACCCGGCACGACAATCTGTGCCCCGGGCGGAGATCAGGACTATTATTACGAATATGGAGAGGGTGAGAACAGAGGTTCAATCGGATGCATTCTGTCAACCCTTCCAAAGCATATAAGCGAGAGCGGATACGGTTATATGGAGGGAACCTCAATGGCCTGCCCGCACGTCTCGGGAGTCATTGCACTGGGCCTGTCATACGCCGCCCAGCTCAGAAAACATTTCAAGGCTGAGGAAATCATCGACCTGCTGTATTCCACGGCAATCCCGGTGGAAGGATTCTGGAACATGGACGCTCCGAAACAGTATTACAAATATGTAGCTGAACTCGGAGACAATCATTTCAAGACAATGGACTTGAAAGAGTACTCAGGGAATATGGGCAGCGGTCAAGTTAACGCTTACGGCTTCCTGAAAGCAATCGAAGGGAGCGGGGCCGCAATGTCATTCCCCAACGTGCTGGTAGCCGCTGGCAAGACCGCTGCTCTCATTCCTTCCCGCTATTTCACCGGCGGGGATGAACTGACATACACAGTGAGCGTAAGTGACAGTTCCATCGCATCTGCCACAATCTCCGGGGCCAAACTGACTGTCAAGGGAATCAAGGCAGGCCAGACGGCGGCCACTGTCACAGCCGGTGACGGAAGAAAGAACGACTTCATAATCACTGTAAGGGATAACGTATCCGGAGAAGGATGGTTGTAAGATTCCATATCATACTGGCCGTATTGCTGGTTTCGCAGATTGCTTCGGGACAGATAAAAATTGTCCCGGGGGAGAGACTTATGGATGTATCTTCTCCGCGGCACTGCTCAGACTCGGCGTTTCTTAAATTTGACAAGACGGAATACAGCCTCCGGATGGAGGAAGAGGATGCTCCTGACACGCTGCAGTTCACAGTTACGAACATAGGCAGGGAGAACATCCTCATTTCCAGGATTGTACCCACCTGCTCCTGCACCACGGTCAAATGCGAGGAGAAGATTTTGAGACCTGACGCAACTTCCCGCATCACTGCCATCTACAACCCGAAGGGACATCCCGGAAGATTCGTCAGAAAAATATTCATTTACACAGGAAACAACAGACTGCCGGCGGCTACGTTGATAATCAATGCGACCGTAGGAGAGGGCGACAGCCCGGCCAAAGAATTGATAAAGAAATATTTTGAATAATCATGAAACTCTGCAAGACATTAGTTTACAGCATATTGACATCATTGACCCTGATTGGATGCACAAAGGATGAAGAGAGTGGACCGGAGTATCTCGAAGTCAACAAGAACAATATTTCAGGCAAATGGGAACTGGTCAGATGGAACGGCGAGCCGCTCGCCGAAGGAACCTATATGGAGATTGAGTTTGTCCGCAATGACGAGACTTTCACAATGACCCAGAATTTTGACAGTTTCCAGGATATACCGCATACTGTTACGGGCAGCTACAGCCTTAGCACCGATGTGGTAAAAGGTGCAGTCATTGATGGCGTATATGACCACGATGCGGGCTTCTGGAGCCACCGTTACATAATTAGTGAACTCACCTCGGAATCAATGCTCTGGATAGCAATGGACTCCCCGGAGTTCACCCAGGAATTCCGGAGAGTCACGACCAACCAATAACATCAAATCAATTCCGCAATAGCGAAACGAAAGGAGGTTCTATTCAGGAAGTGTGGAACGCTTGTACACGGAGACATCCTCCGGGTCATCGATGGCGGTCCACACCATTGTGTCATCGTCTGTCTTGATGACACGGTACTCATGTGACCAGAAGCCGAACTCGTGGTCGTACATTCCGCTGACCACATTGATTTCCTCCTCTTCATCGTATTCGAGGGAGAATGTTCCCGTCATCGAATACGGATTGGCAGAGTCCAGGTTCTGGTAAATCGTAAAAGTTCTCTCCTTGCTCTCAAGGACCATATAGAAATACCTCGCATCTGAGTCTATTTCTTCCCCGTTCCACTCGGTAAGCCTCCAGGTACCCACAATCTGGTAGTAGGACAATACCGGATCCGCAGTGTCCTCGTATGTATGGTCATCGCTGCAGGAGTTGCAGAACGGAATAATGACCGCGAGGGTCAGAATGTACAATACTTTTTTCATATCTCTTAACTATACTAGTAGTAACCTTATTCGCCTCCCCGTGCGACAATCTCCAGCATAACACTTCGCTGCGACGGACGACCATCTATTCCGTCAATCGGGACAATGGCCTTGAGCGGAAGCATATCTGCGTTGACTTTGGACATTTCTATCACGAAGACCAGGTCAGCCTCTCCGCCGGGTTTTATCTCAGCCGGTTCGCATCTGAACCGGAGCCAGTCTGGAAGCATCATCGCAGGTGCAGACAGCCTCAAGGCCGAATCTCCTGAATTGACACATGCAATCCTCTCAGTCACTATGCCGGAGGTCTTCACAATGCTCAATGACTTCCGAGCAAGCCTGAGCGGGCCGAAAGCATTGGAGTAGCCAGTGATCCCGCCTGCCGGGATGACATTGCCCCTGACTTCAAGCCTGACCGGATTGCGGAACTGCCTTACGTCAACATAGATATTCTGGACAATGTGGCCGAAATGTCTCGCAGGGTCATATTTCGCCTTTACCGAGGCCTTTTCTCCCGGTGCGATTACACGGCGTTCGATATTGGCAACGAGACAACCACAGGTAGTCCTGACACCCGTCACGTGAAGAGTATCCGCAGAGACATTCTCACAGGTAAATGAGGTAGAACAAGGGCCGTCTTCCTCATTGACATCCCCCATATCGGCTATTGTCCGGTCAAAGCGCAATCTATGATCAGGAGCCTGACGTTCGGCCGAGGCCAATGAATCCAGCAGTCTCTCCGACAGCACCAGCTGCTTCTGGGCGAAGGCCGGGACTGTCAGCAAAACTGCTATTGTCATTATGACTGCACGAGGCGACATTGGCACAAGGTTTATAGCCAGCCTCCCTCCGAGGCTGAATTTCTTACGGTAATGATTGACTCCTGGGTATTGCCGCCGGCAGCATTGACAGTGAGCTTCGTGGAGCCGGGCTTGAGACCGGTAACAACCGCCTTCATTCCGGAAACCGTCACGGAGGCTACCGAGGCATCGTCAACCCGGGCCGTAAAGGTCGTGTTGTCAATGCCGAAGCACAGGCCAAGGTCCAGAGTCTGTTCAGTACCTGTGGCGATATATACATTAGGCAGGGCCAGTTCCGCACCAGAGGATTCAATGTTCCTCAACAATGCTGCCGCGTCAGCGGCGCCTTTGCCCATATTTCCGTAATATGTGCGCTTCAGGTCCACAAGCGTAGGGATAGTCTCACCAACGCTGCCCCACATGAAATGGTAGAGTTTCTCCCCTGTCAGATGCGGGTTCACATCGCGGACCGACTTCAGGACAATGTCCCTGAACTCCCTGGAGTCATAATGCTTGTGAAGCTTGGCGGCGTATGACATTCCGAGAGCCACAACGCCTGACACGTGAGGACAGGCCATGGAGGTCCCCTCCATATAGCCGTACATCAGGCCGTCGCTGACGTGAGGAGGGAGGGTTGAGAGAATACCACCCTTGTGGGAGCAATGGTAGTCTGTATCTCCGCCCGGTGCGCAGATATCCACGCCGGGGCCGTAGTTGGAATATGTGGAAGGGGTCCAGTCTCCGGCCAGGGCGGATACGCAGATGTAATCCTTGTATGCACCAGGATAGGCTGCCATCGCGGCATATTCATTGCCGGATGCGAAAACTATGACTCCGCCGTCAATGACTCCGTTCCTGGAGCCGGCGTGGTAGATGAAGTAGTCGAAGGCCTCCTTCTCCAGAGGCTGGTACTTGGAATACTCCTCATCGGACGAATACCCTCTACTATAATAAAGCGGATCAGCCATGGCGGAGTTGTATCCCCAG
>JBJEBP010000331.1:0-4070 GCA_051870135.1 Candidatus Cryptobacteroides sp.
TCACGATCCGAATCAGATATGCCGAGGGTCTCCTTCATCTTCTCATTGATGTAAACCGCCCCTTCGGAAGAGCCGTAATCTTCCAATATCTCCACTCCGTAAATCTCCATTGCCTCCTTGTCGAGACTCGCCTGATATATCAGATGTGTGGCACCTTCCTTGTCCTTCATCAATCTCATTGACGACATTCCCAAGGACAGGCAACTGCCACGGCTGAAACCGATTCTCTCGACACAAGGAAGTTGACGGAGCGTGGACAATATCGCCTCAGACTCACTAGGTTCATCCGGTGAAATGAAAAGCACATCCTTGGTATTGATCCCAAGTGGCGCATTGACAAGCCCGTTGATCTGCAGAGCGACCACCAATGAAAGGGTGAGCATCACGACTGTGATGAGATTCTGGATCATTATGAACACCCTGCTGAAGAGCATCTTGGATTTGTAGCGGAAACTTCCCTTGACTACATCTATCGGTTTGAAAACTGAAATCTGGAGTCCCGGGATTATTCCGGCAAGGAGACCTGTCAACACGATGAAACAGATGCAGGTGCCTACCGTACCTGGCGTAAAGTCATTCTCAAGCATTATCCTGCCTCTGAACATCGATGCGATGTCGTTCTGGAAAATGAAAGAGAGCCCAAGTCCGATGAGGAACGATATCAGCACAACAAGTATGGATTCGCCCACAAGTTTGCTGATTATCTCATTTGTGGAACTGCCGAGCAGCCTTCTCGTTGCCATTTCCTTGGCTCTCATCCCGGTGTTCGCCACAGTCAAGTTGATATAGTTGGTCACGGCGAACAGCAGAATGGCGATTACCGCGCTGAGAAGTATGACAAGAAGTCCCTTGTTGCCTTTTTCCATACCGTTGCCCTCATTGGCCTCATCGAACATCAATTTCCTGAGTGGAGTGAATGTGGCAGTAGTCTTGTCAACATCGACATCAAACTCTATCATCGGAATATCCTTGACGAGAGTGGACCAGATCTCTCCAGCCTTGGAGTCCAGTTCCGCCCCTTGATGAAGGAGATAGAATGTCTTGAAGCATCCGTGGCTCGTACTTACGAAGCACTGAGGGGTCATTTCGTAACCCAGAATCTGAGGATGTCTGTTGATGTAGGCAATGATTTTCGTGTCATTCGGAAGTACGGTCTTGTCAAAATCCTTGACTACTCCGCTTACTGTATAGACGAGTGTACTGTCGTAAGGGTCTTGGTCTCCACTTAAGAACACAGTTCTGAGGCCTATTATCCTGAGCGGCTCGCCCATAGGGTCCGAGCCGGGGAAAATTGCATCGGCGAGGCTTTCGGTGATGACGCATTTGTCCGGTGATGACAGGGCAATTTCCGGATCTCCTTCAACGAAATCGTATGAGAACATATCGAAGAATGTCGAGTCCACCAGAAGCATTGGATTTCCATCAACATCCTTGAAGCTCTCATTGTCCGACCGTATTGTTCCTGCCTGGCTTACCACACAGCAGGTATTCTCGATTTCGGGATACATCCGCCCGATTTTCCAGGACTCCTCCGGCCAGGACATATAGTCGCCTGAGCGCCCCATCAGCACAATCCTGTCCTTGTTAGGCTGCGACGAGTCCACGCTGAACTGCCTCCAGGTGTAATCCCCTATCAATATCACGAACATCAGGGCCACTGACAGTCCCAGGACATTGATCACCGTGTAGTAAGGATTCCTCCTCAAAAACCTCAGAAAACTTTTCATATTCTACTCATTTTTAAGCGATTCAACAGGATTGGAGCGGGAAATACGCAGGCAGTTAAGGACAACTGTGACGGCGACGATGGCCAGGACAATGATGTCGGCAACGATGAAAATCAATGGCGAAAGACTGATTCTCTCCGCAAAGTTCTCCAGCCACACCTTCGCCACGAACCAGGCCCCTGCATCCGCAAGCACAGCAGCCGCAATTCCAAGTTTCATGATCTCCCCCACGAACAGCCCGAGAATATCCCGCACGGAAGCACCGTTTATCTTCCTGACAGCCATCTCCTTGCTCCTTCTCTCCGACTCGTCCCGCACATAACCCACAAGCCCGAACAAGGCTATCAATATGCATATCAAGCATCCCGACATCACAGTATTGCGCATCTTTCTCTCGTCCGAATAGGCATCCTTCATTGCATCCTTGTACGCAGTAAATACAATCTCCCTCTCCGGAAATGCCTCCTTCAGGACTGCATCGGCCTTGTCCATTACTTCCCGGTTCACGACATCAACCTTCACAATCATATATGGCATATAGCCCTCGCCCACCTTGGCGTAGAACTTCACGCTCGCCCGCTCGTCGGGATTGGTAAGGTCCCTGATGCGGTAATCCTTATATACACCGCTGACTGTCAACGCAGTACCGTCATCACTATGCGCCGATATGTAAATCTGTTTGCCTACAGCGCCGTCGCTCCAGTCCTCGAACTCCGCCATCTTTTCCAGAAAGCTCTCGCTTACGGCCACTTCCGACAGCGTCTGAGGATAGCGTCCCTCGATGAACGGTATTCCCATCATTGCGAAGAGTCCCTCTGTACCCTCGTACTGGTCGGCAATGTTGAACAGCTCGCATACCGGCTCCTCCCAAAGGAAGACATTGTTCCCCGATGACCATTCAATCGGAATTGTATAGCTCATCTGGACATCCTCCACTCCTGGTGCTGTACGCAGTTTGTCAATGACGGATTGATGTACTGAACTGTCTGTCCCCCTGAGGTTTGCGAATATCAGATTCTCATATTCATAGCCCGGCTTGTCATTGATGGCCTTCCTGTATTGGAGGCCGATGACAATGACCAATGTCATAAGGAATGAGCAGGCACAAATCTGTGCGAAAAGCAGGGCAAGTTTCCATAACCTCTTGTTTTCCTTGTAGTTGCGTATTGCCGAGGCCACAGGAATATTGGAATACAGCTTCGCCGGGACGAATGCTGCGACAATGAAGACAAATGCCACGACTACCACAAGGGTGATGATGGTCTGGGGCACGAACAAAGCCTCAACAGGCACTCCCACCAGGTCACCGATGATGGTCCGGAAGAGGAGAATCAGCAGGGCTGCCACAGCAAGCGACACAATGACGTCCATCGCCGCCTCCTTCATCATCATTCCGTATATGTTTGCGCTACCGGCCCCGTAGCATTTGCGGACTCCGACCTCCCTGGAGCGTTTCACCATCGCGGAAATCACGAAGAGGACATAGTTCAGGAGCGAAATCGCAAGCATAAGCACGGAGACAATGCCGAGGATAATCAGCATATTCCTTACATTGTCCTCGGAGGTATGACGGCTTGCGAGAGGTGCAAGATAGTACCATATTTTCGAGCCGGCCTTCTCAATCTGCTCAAGCGGCTGGTTCTTCTCCTGCATCAGCCGGATTGCAGGGGCAAGCATCTTGGAATCAACGCCTTCCGCAAGACGGACATAGGCTACATACCGGTCGTTGCCAAGCCAATTCTCAGTGGAGCTCTTGCCATAAGATTCCATTGAAAGGAGGATGTCGTTCTTCTGGGAACTCTGATAAGGGAAGTCCTCGAAAACGCCTGCCACCGTCATCTTGTAACCCTCAAATTCTTCGCTCTCAATCACTTTGCCGACGGCCTCCTGTACGCCTCCCAGTTTCTCTGCAAATGTCCTCGATACCATCAGGCTGGCTGCCACGGAAAGTGCCTGTTTCGGGTCTCCTGCGAGAATCTCGGTCGGGAAAACATCGAAATAGGATGTGTCGGCAAGGATAAGTTGTCCGGTTATTACATTTCTCTCCTCATCCTTGAAACGGTCACTTTCCACGAGGAATGTCGTCCTTGTGGCATATTCCACTCCCGGCACATATTGTTTGAAGCCGGGTGCCACCGCACCGCTTACCTGGCCGTAGTCATTGTCGTGTCCCTGCTGGCTGAAACCCGTTCTAATCTGGTAAATGTTCTCCGGATCCCGGTAGCAGCGGTCGTAGCTCAGTTCGAAGCATATCTTCGCAATGAGTATTATGCTGATTGCCAGGCCAATGCCCAGGGACAGGGATTTTATTGCTATGTCTTTTGGTTTCATTATTATACGTTA
>JBJEBP010000331.1:4170-5251 GCA_051870135.1 Candidatus Cryptobacteroides sp.
TCATTGTCCCCGAAGGAGTCATAGCCGGAGGTGATGACCTTCTCGCCAGGTTTCAGGCCCTCGATAACCTCGTAGAATTGCGGATTCTGGCGTCCGATGCGGATTTCACGGCGCACTGCCCTGCCGCCCTCAGGGGAAACGACGAATATCCATTTCCCGCCGGTCTTCTGGTAAAATGTCCCGCGCGGCACGAGCACTGCATTCTCAGGCTGGCCGAGCTGGAGGTTAAGGTAATAGGTCTGGCCGCTGCGGACATTGTCCGGAGTCTCCCCCTCGAACTTGAAATCGGCCTTGAACTTGCCGTCTCGAACCTCCGGATAGACCTTGCGGATTACTGCGCCGTATGAGTCATTCTGCCTCTGGAATGTGGCTGAAAGGCCTGCGGTGACACGGTCAATGTAATGTTCATCTATCTGAGCCTCAATCTTGTAGCTGTCAAGATTGTTGATCTGGCCAATCTTCGTTCCGGCCGAGATGGACTGGCCGAGGACCACGTCCAGCAGTCCGAGTTCACCGTCTATAGGCGACTTGATGGTAAGATTGTCCTTGCGGCGACGGATCATCAGCATATTCTTGCGCATATTGTCCAGACTTTCCTGCATCTGCTCAATCTCGACGCTTCTGTAGAGGCTGTCCTGCTGCGCCCTCTCCTTTACAAGCTGGAGTTTCCCTGCAGCAAGCTCGTAGTCCTCACGGGCTGTCAGATATTCCTCACGGGCAATCAGCTTGTCCTCGTAAAGAGCCTTGTTCTGCTCATATTTGCGTCTCAGCCTTGCTACCTCTGTCTGGAGCTGGAGCTTGTCCTGCCTCAATGACAATTTCTGTTGTTCCATTGAAATCAATGTGTTGCGGAGAATGTTCTCTTTCTCGGCAAGCTCGGCCTCGGAGTTAAGTATCTGGAGGTCAAGGTTGTCATTGGTGAGCCTGACAATGATGTCGCCGGCCTTTACCTTGGAGCCTTCCTCGGTTACGATTTCCTGGACGATGCCGCCTTCCTGCGGGCTGACCTGGATGGTTGTCATAGGCTGTACCTGTCCGCTGATACGGATGTAGTCATTGAATTCGCCTTGAGTTACTTCAT
>JBJEBP010000332.1:0-5202 GCA_051870135.1 Candidatus Cryptobacteroides sp.
GTCGAGGTACTCATCTGGGTCTGTCCGGCATAACCGTTGGAGACATAGACCTTGCCCTGCCTCTTCCAGTTGTCATCCATTGTGAAACCGAAAGTATAGTCCGCATTGATTGTAAGACCTTTCACGGGCGACAGCGTCAGGCCGAAGGTGTTCTTGAATCTTCTCGCACCGACATTGCCTTTGGAAACTCCTCCGTAAATATCAGCGATTCTGCCCTCATTGATAATCTTTCCGTTCTTCATCAGTCCGGTCCAGTTTCCGTCCGGACCTATCGGAACATAATAAGGTGCGCAGTTGATATTGGTCCTGGCAAAAGCCGCATTGGCCGCATTCTCTCCAGGATAGTGGTGCTCGCTGTCAAAGAAATTCGTCGTATTGCTGATTTTCAGCCACTTGAAAACCTCGGCGTTTATCCTTGCAGTGAGAGTGTATTTCTTATAATTCTCGTCCGCATCCCGCATAAGTCCGTTTTTGCGGTAATAGCTTCCGGAAACATAGTAATTTACCTTGTCTGTGCCTCCGGATACGCTCACGTTATGGGACTGCGACGGCATCCATTTGTTATACAGGAATTTCCACCAGTCAAAGTTGGCGTAATAATGATATTTTCCGTCTTCATCCTCAACCACCCACGGACGTTCCGGATTTTCAATATAGTCGTCACGCCTCAACAGCAACTGCTCATAATCTTCATCGGTATAGCCAGTCGCGGCTCCCATCACGCCTTTCTGGCCGAAATAGGAAGTATCATAAATTCTCGCATGATCATAACCCCTCCAGACAAAGTCCGTTGAAACGGTAGGGGTGGACCAGGAGAAATAGGTGTCGTATGAAACCTTGGCTTTCCCTTTGGACGCAGTCTTTGTCGTGACAAGTATTACTCCAAATGCGGCCCTTGCTCCATAGATTGCCGCTGAGGAGGCGTCCTTAAGTACTGATATGCTTTCCACATCTGCAGGATTCAACTGGTCAATGCTGCCCGGAACGCCATCCACCAATATGAGCGGAGAACTTGAATTCACTGAACCGGTTCCCCTCACCGTGATTGTTCCTCCGGCTCCCGGTGCTCCGGTATTGACCTTGATATTCACGTTAGGCATAGCACCCTGAAGCATCTGGGTGACAGAGTTGGTGGAACGGTTCTCCAGCGCATCGGAGTTTACACTTGCCACAGCGCCGGTGAGGTTGACTTTTTTCTGGGTTCCGTAACCTACGACAACGACCTCGTCCAGAAACTGGTTGTCCTCCTCCATCGTCACCTGGCTGACATTCTGCCTTGACGAAAATGTCAGAGTCTTGAAACCGATGCAACTGAACTCCACAGTCGATGACTGACCCGCTTCTATAGAATATTTTCCGTCAATATCAGTAACAGTACCTGATACTGAGCCGTTTGCGCCTCTTATCACGACGGACACTCCGGCTAACGGCTCTCCGGAGGAATCCGTGACAGTACCGGACAACAAGTTCTGGGCAAAGGCGTTGACCGGCATAGCCAGCAGCGCACTTACAAGAATGGCCAGGCCGGCAATCAATCTTGCCTTGGATTTAGTGTGTTTAAACATAATTATAGTGGTTTATAAAATCTTAATACTTCTTCCAGCGTAGGAATCGCGCTCTGTGCACCCTTTTTAGTAACCGCAAGGGACGCGGCGGCACTGGCAAATTCAAGTGCCTCCCTGTCAATGTCCTTATCTGCACATTGTACAGCCAGGGCACCGCAGAATGTGTCCCCGGCACCGACCGTATCCACGACATCGACATCGTAGCTGGGGAGCCTTATCGAGGTGGTACCGTTTTTCATATAGACCCCGTCCTTCCCAAGCGTTATCACGACAGCCCCGGCGCCTCTTTCAGTAAGCGCTGTAGCTATCTCGTCAAGGTTGTCGCCGGTATACTCCATTCCTGATACAGCCGCGGCCTCAACCTCGTTTACTACAAGGATTGATACCGCCTTCATGAGTTCCGGGTCAACCTCACAGGCTGGTGCAGGATTATACAGCACTTTCTTATGCATCCTGCTGGCTTCCAAGGCAATTTCCTTCACAGTCCGATAAGGGATTTCCGCCTGGAGGACTACTATGTCCGAAGATTCCAGAGCATCGCTTACACCATTGATTTTCTCCGTAGTCAATGAAGCATTGGCCCCTGGCGCAACAGCAATGCAGTTCTCGCCGCTCTTGGCCACGAAAATGAAGGCCGTACCTGTCGGGCTTGACTTGTCCTCAAGCACATAGTCGATGGCGATGCCGGAATCCCTGAACTGTTTCATCAACGCCCCGGCATAGGAATCCTGCCCAAGCGATGTTATAAAAGTCACTTCACCTCCAAGCCTAGCCGCTGCGACAGCCTGATTTGCTCCCTTGCCCCCAAGAGACTGTTCGAAGGTGGCATTTGTAATTGTTTCTCCCGGGCGCGGAAGGTGATCAACCCGGGCGGTCAGATCCACATTGGAACTGCCGACAACCAGAATTTTCATATAGTTGATATGTTATAGTGTTATATCTTGCCTGTATGGGATGGAACTTTGCGCCCCGACCCTTGTGACAGCAGTGGCCGCTGCCGCATTTGCGAATTGGACTGACTCCGTAACGCTGTGGCCCTCTGCCAGATAAACACAGAAGGCCCCGCAAAAGACATCACCGGCCCCGGTAGTGTCCACAGTTTCCGCCTTCTTGGCAGGTACAAGAATATGGGTTGATCCTTCTCTTACGAAGGCTCCCCTCTTCCCAAGTGTGATGACAGCATTGCCTACACCCCTCGCACAAAGGCTTTCGGTTGCCTTAAGCGCACTGTCAATGTCAGTGACTTCTATCCCTGTCAGCCTTCTGGCTTCGGACGCATTCGGGAGGATGCAGAAAATGTTCTCCAGAAATTCATCGGACAACTTTTCAGGTGCAGGAGCGGGGTTAAGAATCACCCTTTTTCCATAACCGGATGCCTTCTTTGCGGCATATTCGGCAATCTCCAAAGGAATCTCCAACTGAAGGAGGACAATGTCGGCGGTACGGAATTTTTCGTCGGCCTTGTCTATCTCGCTTTTGGTCATTGTATAATTGGCGCCGGGTGCGACAATGATACTGTTTTCCCCATCTGAATCCACGGAAATGAGGGCAACCCCGGAAGGGCCCTGATGCGTGAAGACATAATCCGTATTGATTTTCTCGGCCCGGTAGATTTCAAGAGCCTGGAGGCCGAACAAATCGTATCCTATTTTGGATATGAATGTAACTTCTGAGCCAAGCCGGGCAGCCGCAATCGCCTGGTTGGCACCCTTACCTCCCGGATTCATGATGAATGTTCCCCCGAGGATTGTTTCTCCGGGGCCGGGAAGCCTTTCAGCGCGCACCACCATATCAGTGTTGCAGCTGCCGATAACGAGTATTTTTGGAAGTGAAGCCATAGCTGTTCTTTCTAAACGTTACAAAAGTAGAATTAAAACGTTTATCGAAAGTTACAACTTTGGCTAATATTTATAATTTCAAATATGTTAAGATAATGTTAAACTTAACATTTACAGAAATTTACACTAAAAATAAATAGAATCTCAATCTTGAATACAGGTGGCTGATTGTCCGATGGCTTCAGAAAGTTTGATTTTAAGGATTTTCGATTTCACCCAAGCGATGAAATCGAAAATATACAGCAGCTGACGCTCATATTTGTCATTGGCGATTTCTTCCATTCTGGAGGACAACTTGTCCAGAAGTTTCATCCTGTCCGCCGCAAGCGGAGGTATCTTGACACTGTTAATGAACCAGAGGACAAAATTTTCGGTTTTGTAGGCATTTTCCCTGGATGACGCCAGCTTCCTCTTCAGGGATTTGGACTCGGACTGCAGAATATCATATTCTCCAAGCTCATAATAAACCAGAAGACGACATAGACGTATTGTCTTCATAAGAGGAAGGAACCTTACCGAATCATCCATCATCGCCCCACTGACCAGAGACCTGGCTGATTTGTAATCCTCACACCCGATATAAACCAAAGAGGCATATAAATACAATTCACTCCTCCTGATCGGGGACAGGGCCTTGCCATATTCCTTCAAATCCGGGCTTGTCCGTTCCAGCAGGCTGAGACAATCCTGAAATCGCCCGTTGTCAAGCAATGGAAACAGACGATACTGGAAAGCCAGGCATTCAGTATTGGCCCTGAATTCGTTTGAGGCCAATTTTGACAACTCCTCCAGTTTATTGATATACAATGGCATACTGTCATACTTGCCTTCCGACCTCAGGCAATCCAGAATTCCCTCCAGAACAGCGACATAGCGGACTGGCGGATTCGACCAGAATTTCCTGTTTTCCTCGAAAAGCCCGTACAAGCCCTCGAACACATCCAATGCTGCCTTGTGATTGCCTATGGCGATGAGATAATTGGCCTGGAACAACTTGTGGTTGCAGTTAAGCTCAAAGTTCTTCTGCAATGCGGATGTTGTCGCAAGCGTGGACTCCCTCAAAACAAGATCATTGAGCCAGGACAACTCCCCGGTCGAACGTATCGAGGTCTGTATCCTTGTCATCCGGTATTGGAGTATATTCAGGATCATAGACTGCCTTGTGGTATCCTGAAGACTGTCCAGAGTACGCTCAACGGCGAAATGCTTATGAAAGAGGTCCTTCTCTTTCATCCCGGTATAATGGAAGCGTGCCAGATATTCCAATTCCATCTTTTCCGCAATTAGCAGGACACTGTCGCATTGGTGTTCTTCTGCGGTCTTGATAATGTCCTCCAAACGGTCAATTGCAGCGCTGTACAATGATTTTGAATACAACAGCCTGACCTTCCTCAACTCATTGAGAAGTTCCGCTGTCGGATCAGAGCCATTGTGGATGGCAAGCAGCATCTCAATGATCTTTTCATTAAGATATTGTACCGTTGCATCGAACGAAGCCCCAGGGCACTGCGCCTTGAACAATTCCTTCACCTTGTCCCCGGAAGGCTCTTTTGCTTTTACAATGATGTCATACAAGGTCTTATAGTCCCTGGCACCGCCTGCCCCGCCCAGCAAGATGGAGATTTGTTTTCTCTCCGCCTTCGTGAGCGAGTCAATCAGGATTATCAGAGTATCTACCTTTCGCATAGCGTAAAAGTAATTATTAAAATCCAATAATCAAATTTCAATAATCAGCAATCCCGGATATCCTCCGTCATTGCCAAATTTAATTTTGCCTTTGCTCTCGACTTTTACTAAAT
>JBJEBP010000333.1:0-5147 GCA_051870135.1 Candidatus Cryptobacteroides sp.
ATCGGGCCGATGGCCGGGGGAATGTTCGGCACGGCGGTGATGCAGGGCGTGAAGCGGGGACTTTTCAGCAATGAGGCCGGAGAGGGAAGCGCCCCGAACGCAGCTGCAATCGCACATACCTCGCACCCTGTGAAGCAAGGCCTTCTCCAGTCCCTGGGAGTATTCACCGACACCATCATCGTTTGCACCTGCACGGCTTTCATCATCCTGCTTTCGGGCATCTATGACAGCGGGGCGGACGGCATCATCCTGACCAAGAACGCATTGGAATGCCATATCGGCAAGGCGGGCGGCATTTTCATAACTGCGGCAATATTCCTCTTCGCCTACAGTACGCTGATTGGCAACTATTACTATGCCGAGACCAATGTCCGCTTTATAACGGGCAACAAGTGGGCTGTATTCATCTTGCGGATAATCAGCGCATTGACCATTGTCGCAGGAGCCGTGCTGACTCTTCAGGAGGCCTGGAGCCTCGTGGACGTGACGATGGGCGTGATGACAATCGTGAACCTGGCGGCCATCCTGCAGCTGTCCCCGAAGGCCTTCAGGCTGCTGGACAATTATATGGAGCAGCGCCGCAATGGAAAAGACCCCGTCTTCAGGCGCAGGATGATGCCGGAAGACGAGGCCGATATAGAGTGCTGGGACTGAGCCTATTTCGCAGGCTCGAATACCACGTCGATGATATCAGGATTGTCGAACATCCTGCCGACGAAGTCGCTGATATCCTCCGGAGTCATATTCTTCAGTATGTCCTCAAACTGAGCCGGGTCATTGTTGTTTATATCGTAGATATAGTACGTTGTAATGACTGACAGCCAGTAGGAGTTGTGAGGCTTGGACTGTTCGAAATCCTTGAGAAGATTGCTGGTTATGGCTGAAATCTCACCAGGGGTCACGCCCTCCTTCTTAATCTTCTCTATCTCCGCATAGATGAGCGACTTGAGATGGTCAGCCCTGTCAGGGTCGCAGTTGAAGGTCATTGTCATGTTATAGACCTCGAACGGATCCTTGGAAGCCTCGCTGTTCACGCTAACGCCGTATGTACCGCCTTCCTTCTCACGGATGCTTTCGGTGTAGCGCACCTCCAATATGCCGCGAAGTACATTGTTGCAGTACATATCGTGGAGATTGTAAGGCATCTCCTTCCTGAAACTGGTCACCACCAATGATTTAGGAGTCTCCATCCTGACAGGTATCACCTTCTTCACGATGCCCTTCGGAGCCCTGACACCATTGTCAACCCATTTCTCACGCTTGCCTGAGGCAGGGATGGAACCTATGTATTTCTCCACCAGCGGCTTGAGTTCATCCGGCTCCACGTTGCCGACAATGAAGAAGGTGAAATCGGCAGCATTGCCGAATCTCTCCTTGTATATCTCATGCATCTTCTTCATGTCCAGGCTTTCCAGGTACTTGCGGCTCAATGGCTGGGTACGTGGACTGTAATTGGAAGTTATGAAATTGATGGAGTCCTGGATGATTTTGTTCGGGTTCTTGCAGACATTGTCAATGCTGGCGAGGTTCCGGTTCAGGATTGACTGGAACTCCTCCTCGTCCATTCTCGGAGCCGCGAAGCGCAGATAGAGAAGTTTGAACATTGTCTCCAGGTCCTGAGGGGTAGCACTTGCCGTCACGGTCTCATTCATATCTCCGATTGCAGTCTTGCAGGAAGCCATCTTGCCTGCAAGAGCCTTTCCCAGGGCTATCGAATTGAACTCTCCCGCTCCGTAGGCATTGGTGAATGCGGCGGCATTCTCCGCATTGGACAGGTCCATGACATCGTAGAGGGACGTTCCGCCCTCACTGTATGCATAGAGGGTCACATTGTCCTTCTCGTAGTCAGCCTTCCTGTAAACTATCTTCACTCCATTCTCCAGAATCCATTCCTCCGCATCGAAGAGATCCACAGGTATCACTTCCTTGATCCTGGAACCCTCAAGGTCCTCAGGCACAAGGTCCTGGCCTATGAACTCGTCCTCGAAAGGCAGGATGGAAGTATCCCCCTCGACATAATTGATGACTCCCCTCACCTCATCCTCGGTAAGATGTGTCACATCGTCGGGGCCGGTAATCACTGCCACCTGGTTTCTCTTGGAGAACCAAGGCCTGGCATACTCCATAATCTCCTCTACGGTGATTTTCGGTATGGTCTTCCTTACGTAATTGTAATAGACATCATATTCCACCATCGGCTCGCCCGTCAGGAAATTGTCCTTGATGTCGCTGACGAAGGTCTCGTTGCCGAACTTGTCCCTCTGCTTGTAGGAAGACTCCATTGCGGCAAGAAGACTGGCCTTGACACGTTCCAGCTCGCTGTCGGAGAAGCCGTACCTCTTGACCCTCTCATTCTCGACCAGGATGGTCTTCAGGGCCTCCGTCTCCTCATTCGGCTTGGCCGTGGCTGTACAAAAATAGCCGGCATAGTTCCGCACAAGGCCGCCGAAACCGATTGTTCCGCCGAGATATGGAGGATTGCTCTGACGCATTATCTCCGCCAGGCGGTTGGCTATCATTGAATTGAAGAAATTGACAATCAGGCCCTCCCTGAGATAGGAGAATCTGTCCTTGTCGTCCCTCTTGTTAGGCAGGATAGTCATAATCTGCACAGAGGAGGCAGTGGCTTCCTTGTCCGTTCCGAGGACATAGTACATTTCCTTGTGCTCCGGAATTTCAAATTCAATCCGCTCCTTCGGATTCTCCACGGCAGGAATAGGCCCGAACATTGACTTTATTTTCTCCACCGTGGCCTCGGCATCCACATCTCCAACAACCACAATAGCCTGAAGGTCAGTACGATACCAGTCGTGATAGAAATCCCTGAGAGTCTGCGGGTCGAAGTTCCTGATTACGTCAATGTCTCCAATCACGTCACGTTTCGCATACTGGGAGCCATTGTAGATTACAGGATTGATCTGGAGGCCGATCCTGAAGCCCGGATTGCGGCGGGTCCTCCACTCCTCGGCTATGACGCCACGCTCCGCCTCAATCTCCTCGTCCGACAATGTCAGATAGTCCGACCAGTCGTGGAGAATCATCAGGCAGGTATCTATCAATGCCGGCTCGGTGGTAGGCACGGAACTGATATTGTAAACCGTCTCATTCTGGGCCGTATATGCATTCAGGTTGCCGCCGAACGATACTCCGTGACGCTCCAGGGTCTCGATGATGCCCTTGTCCGGGAAATTGTCCGTACCCTGGAAGGCCATGTGCTCAAGGAAATGCGCAAGGCCGTTCTGGTCATCATTCTCCATTATCGCACCGACATTCTGGATAATGTAGAAGCTGGCCCTCTCCTTAGGTTCCTCATTGTGCCTGACATAGTAGGTAATGCCATTGGACAACCTGCCGGTCAGTACCTTGCCGGAAACCGGAATCTTCCTGTTATCCCTGTTGCAGCCACATAGCACGCAGGCCGCAAGCGTTATTGCAATGAAAATATTCCTCATAACAACTATCTTCTTTTTCTTCTGATCAGGACAATGAGGCAGGACAGCAGAATCAAGCCCGGAATCAGCCACTCATAGATGAACTTCATCCACGGCAATACGGTGTGTGATGCCGTGTAGCGGGTATCCGGCGACTCCACCCTGCCGACATTGACAGGATATTCACCCGATGTCAATGTGTACATGAATTCGCGGAACCAGTTGAAATTGGCGGCATTGACACCCGCCCTGCTGGCACCGAGCTCCTTCGGCGAGAACATGTCGGAGTCACCTGTTACAATGACAATCTGGTCCTTGCCGTTATTCTTCCTCGAAGCAACGGAAGCCACCACATACTGCTTCTCCACCTCCCCGGCGGAAGGGTCCAGGACAGATTTCTCATTGGCGAAATCCCTTGTCGTGGTCTCAAGCCATACACCCTTGTCCGCGGTGAGCATAATATCGTCAATATAGAACCCGTTGGTCTCCGGAAGCCTCCCGATGGCACAGGCTGAAGTCATGGTTGCCTTGTATCCACGGGAAGCCAATGCCGAGAATGACGGGCTGGTGACCTCGGAAGACGTTGACACGTCAGCTATTATCATATCATCCGCAAAGAGGTCGTTCGGGGATACCAGAAGATTGTCCTCGAACCTGAGGCCGAACGGCTTGACCAGCGGGTTCATATTGTCCTGGCGGCGAGGCTCTCCGAGTATGAGGACATTCCCTCCCCTGTCAATGTATCTCTGGTAATTGGCCATCTCCACATCTGAGAACGGAGACTTGACATCGGATATCACGAGAATGTCCACATCAATCGGAACCGGAGTCGCCAGACTGATCTCACGTGGTGCGAATCCCTGGTTGATGAGAGCGTGACGGGCAACCCTGCGGGAGACAATTGTGCCGTAACCCATATCGCCATCGTCAAAGGCGCTTCTCTCCCCGTGACCGGTGACGAAAGCCGGAACCGCGGCCCTGCCGACCAGAGTCTTCATTGCCACAGTGATTTCAGTCTCGCTCGGATAGACATTGCTGTCTTCGAATATTCTCAATACTGCCTTGCGTCCATTGTCGCGGGTCAGCACACGGACCATCCTGCCGCCTTCGGCACGGATATCATCCATATCCCAGACCTGCTCCTGTGGGATGTATGTCGTGGTGTCCTGGCGGCTCCAGCGATAAATAGCCTGGACCAGCTCACGCGGGGTCTTGTCCTTGTACTCATCCCTCTCGTACCTGTAGTTGCTGTAGTAGTCACCATAGTAATAGACGTACTCCTGCTTGATCTCGGGCTTGAAACGGACATACTTCTCGAACCGCTGCATGTCATAGTTCTTGTTGCGCGGCTCGGCGTGGTACCAGGTCTCGTCGAGGACATTGGCATAAGTGGTGATGGTGAGGCCGTCGGTTATCTGCGACATCACCTCCTGGCTGTATTCAGTCAGGGTATTGGTCTTGGCTGATGTCGCATCGTAGTATTTGATGAACTTCGGCTTCGAACTGAGGAGGCCGAGGCCGAATACTACCACGAAGACGGCGGCATAATTGAGGGCCGTCTTCCACACCGGAAGCTTGAGCCTCCTGCCACGCAGCATTATGATGGACATCGACAGGAAGAGGAAGATTACCAGTATGAAGTACAGGATCTCCCTGGTGCATATCATTCCCTGCAGGAATACCTTGGAGCGTCCGGATAGGGAGAGCCAGAACGTG